>DASZVW010000261.1:0-9950 GCA_035546895.1 Polyangia bacterium | reverse complement strand
CAGCACCCGCCCGCCCGCGCGCTCGACCTCGCCGAGCGTGGCCTCCAGATCGTCGACGGCGAGATAAGCGACCGGACCGGGCGACTGGACCAGGTCGGCGCGCACCCAGCCGCCGCTGGGGCCCGAGCCGCCGGAGAGCTTCATGTAGCTCCCCGAGCCGTTCTGCTCCATCTTCCAGTCGAAGAGCTTTCCGTAAAACTCCGAGGTGCGGGCGAAGTTCGCGCTCTTGAACTCGATATGGAGGATCTCCGCGGTCATGCGCGACGGACCGTATCGCCCGGCGGGGAGACCGTCAATTGCGCGCCGTCGTCCGCGCCGGGCGCCCCGCCTCCGCCAGCCGGGCCAGGTTGGGGACCACCACCAGCACCGGCACGCGCGCGGCCCGGATCAGGCGCTCGTTTTCGTAGCCGAAGAACAGCCGGTGCTGCACCGCCCGGTTCTCGGTTCCCAGCACCACGAGGTCGTAGAGCCCCTTCTCCACCTCCTGGGCGACGGGGCTCGAGCGCGGATCGAAGGCCAGGTGGATGATGCTCGGCTTGACGTCCGAGGCGCGGAACACGACGGAGATGCGGGCCAGTTCCTCGTCGCTGGTGGCGGTCTCGAGCATGGGGTGCGTCCCGCTCACGTCGGCGTAGGCGGCCGCCTGCGGGCGGCGCTCGGTCAAGACCGCCAGCGTCAGGTCGGCGGCGGTCGCCTCCGCGTAGCGCAGCGCCAGCTCGACGGCCAGCCGCGAGCCGATGCTGCCGTCGACGGGGACCAGCAGGCGGCGGTAGTCGGCGGCCGCCGCCGGCGCCTTCAGCACCGCCACGTGGCAGGGAGCGCCGGCCACCACCTGCTCGACGATCGGCCCGCCGACCGAGGGCCCCTCGCCCGAGCCGATGACGATGAGGTCGCAGCCGCGGGCCGCCTCCTCGCAGATGGCGGGGGCGATCGCGGGGCGGCGCGCCTGGGCGATCTCCGGCGCGCGCGGCCCCGCCAGCGCCCGCATCCGCTCCACCTGCTCGCTGACGCTGGCCGGCGCCTGGCGGCCGAACGACGGCAACAGGCGCCGCCACCAGGAGTGCTGGGCCTCGACGTGGAGGATCTTCACCGCGGCGCTGCTCTTGCGCGCCAGGCCGAAGGCCAGCGGCGCCGCCGCCAGCGCGTGGGGGCCGCCGCCGGTCGCCAGCAGCACGCGCACCTCGCCCGGGTTGAAGGACCCGGTCGACTCGGAGGCCAGGATCCGGCGCGCCTCCTCCTCCGTCATCCGCACCCGCGGCATCGTGAGCCGCAGCCCCACCGGCGCCAGGAAGGAGGTCACGATCGCCACCATGACGATGATGGAGAACATCTGCGGCGTCAGGATCCCCAGCGACAGCCCGATCGTCGCCAGCACGATCTCCATGGCGCCGCGGGCGTTCATGGCCACCGCGATGGAGGCCGCCTCCCAGAACCGCAGCCCGCCCCAGTAGGCGCCCAGCGAGCAGCCGACGAGCTTCCCCAGGCAGGCGACGGTGATGACCAGCGCCAGCATCTTGCCGCCGCCCAGCGCCCACAGGTTCACCCGCAGGCCGACGATGCCGAAGAAGATCGGCGCCAGCACGCCGAAGGTGAACGACTCCAGCCGGACGATGGTCTCCTTGCGCAGGCGCGGCACCTGGTGCAGCACCGTCCCCACCACGAAGGCGCCGAACACCGGGTGGACGCCGATCTTCTCGGTCAGCGCGCCGCACAGGAAGGTGGCCACGATGATGACCACCAGGTCCGAGTCGTTGGCCTTGAAGCGCTCGGTCGCCACCCGGATCGCCACCCGCAGGATCGGGTAGAGGATGAAGGCCGCCCCCAGCAGGAAGGCGACCAGGTAGGCGACCGTCAGCCCCAGGCCCGCGAAGTGGACCACGCCGTGGGTGGCGGCCCCGGCGATGAGCGAGAGGATCAGCCACCCGACAGTGTCGTCGACGACGCCGGCCGAGAGGATGACCAGGCCGATGTTCCGCTTGGTCAGATCGAGGTCGATCAGGATCTTGGCGATCACCGGCATCGCCGAGATCGACATGGCGGTGGCCAGGAAAAGGCTGAATAGGATGCGGTGGCTGGGGTCGGTCAGGTAGTCGGCCGGGGTGACGTAGCCGAGCGCGAACCCCATCCCGAACGGCAGCGCCATCCCCACCACCGAGGCGATGAAGGCGGCGCGCCCCAGGTTCCGCAGGAGGCGGAGGTCGGTCTCCAGGCCGGTCAGGAGCAGCAAGAGGCACATCCCCACGCTGCCGAACCCGTCGAGCAGGTGGAACTGCTCGACGCTGGCCGGGAAGATGAGGGCGAAGGCGCCCGGGAAGTAGTGCCCCAGCACGGTCGGCCCCAGCACGATGCCGCCGCTCATCTCGCCGACCACCGACGGCAACCCGATCCGCTTGGAGATCTCGGCGCCGATGCGCGCGGCCCCCACCAGCAGCGCCAGCTCGACGAGCAGCAGGAGGACCGAGTGGCCGGAGAGGCTCGGAATGCGCACGCGCGGCGACCCTAGCACGCCGGCCCGAGCCGCCACCGCCCCGAATTCGGTTTATGCTCCGGCGCGATCGTGTCCGACGACGAGCTCGGCCGGCGGGTGCGCCGGCGTGTCCTGCTGCGCACCGTCCCCTATCTGCTGCTGCTCTACTTCGTGGCCTACCTCGATCGGGTGAACATCAGCTACGCGGCGCTGGAGATGCGGCGCGCGCTGCCGCTCTCCGACGCCCAGTACGGGTTCGGCGCCGGGATCTTCTTCTTCGGCTACTTCCTGTTCGAGATCCCGGGGACGCTGCTGGTCGAGACCTGGAGCGCCCGCAAGCTGATCGCCCGCATCCTGGTCGGCTGGGGGCTGGTGGCCTCGGCGATGGCCTTCGTCCACACGCCGCGCCAGTTCTACTTCCTGCGCTTCCTGCTGGGCGCCGCCGAGGCGGGCTTCTTCCCCGGCGTGGTGGTCTACCTGTCGCACTGGTTCCGGGTGGAGGACCGCGCGCGGGCGTTCGCCTTCTTCATGCTGGCGGTCCCTATCTCCAACGTGGTGGGGGCGCCGATCTCGGGGCTCCTCCTGGGCGCGCACTGGGGCGGGCTCGCCGGCTGGCGCTGGCTGTTCCTGCTGGAGGGGATCCCGGCGGTGGTCCTGGGCGTGGTGACCGTCTTCTACCTGACCGACCGGCCGCGCGAGGCGCGCTGGCTCGACGCCGGGGAGAAGGCGTACCTCGAGGCGGCGCTGGCGCGCGAGCGGGTGGCGCCGGCGCCCGGACCGGCCGGCGGCGGCCTGGCGCGGGCGCTGGCCCGGCGGGACATCGTGCTGCTGGTCCTGGCCTACTTCGGGATCGTCACCACCTCGTACGGCTTCAGCCTCTGGATGCCGACCGTGGTGAAGAGCCTGACGGGCCTCTCCAACCTGACCGTGTCGCTGGTGGCCATGCTCCCCTACGTCGCGGGCGGGATCTGCACCGCGGTCGTCGGCCTGTCGTCGGACCGCACCGGCGAGCGCCGGTTCCACACCATCGTCCCCATGCTGATGGCGGCGCTGGGGCTCACGATCGGCGTCGCCTCGCGCGCGCCGGCGCTGGGGCTCCTCAGCCTGGCGCTGGTGGGTGCCGGGATCTACGGCTTCATGCCCTCGTTCTGGCCGATGCCGCGCTGGTTCCTCTCGGGCGCGGCGGCCGCGGCGGCGGTCGGTCTCATCAACTCGGTCGGCTGCCTCGGCGGCTTCGTGGGGCCGTTCCTCGTCGGGAAGCTCAAGTCGCCGAGCGCCGGCTACGCGCCCGGCCTGGCGGCGCTGGGGGCCACCGCGACGTTCGCGGCGGTGATGGTGTTTTTGGTGCGACGACCGGGCCGGAGTGCAGTATGAGAGTCCTGTCGTGAGCAAGAAGATCTACGCCGGCAGCGACCACGCGGGGTTCGCCCTCCGCCGGCGGCTCGTCGAGCACCTGCGCGCCCGCGGGCACGCGGTCGAGGATCTCGGAGCCGAGACCGACGCCTCCTGCGACTACCCCGACTACGCCGCCGCCGTGGCGCGCGCGGTCGCCGGCGAGGCGGGCGCCGTCGGGCTGCTGGTCTGCGGGACGGGCCTCGGCGTCTGCATCGCCGCCAACAAGGTCCACGGCATCCGCGCCGTCGACGCCTGGAACGTCGAGGTGGCCCGGATCTCGCGCGCCCACAACGACGCCAACGTCCTCTGCCTGGGCGCGCGGACCACGCCGGAGGGCGACGCCCTGGCCATCGCCGAGGCCTGGCTGGCGGCGCCGTTCGAGGGGGGCCGCCACGCGATCCGGGTGGGGAAGATCGCCGCCCTCGAAGCGGGCGAGGACCACGCCGACGGCGTCGGGCAACAGAAGCAACCGGAGAGATAGAGGAGAGACCGATGGCCAGCCCACGAACCCGCATGCACCAGGCCCACGAGCTGGGGCAGAGCATCTGGTACGACAACATGCGCCGGGGGCTCCTGCGCTCCGGCGCGCTGGCCGGCCTGGTCGAGAAGGGGATCCGCGGCCTCACCTCGAACCCCACCATCTTCGAGCGGGCCATCGTCGCCTCCAGCGACTACGAGGAGGCGCTGCGCACGCTGGCGGCCGAGGGGAAGTCGACCGCCGACATCTACGAGGCGCTGGTCGTCGAGGACATCCGCGGCGCCTGCGATCTCCTGCTGCCCGTCTACCAGGCGAGCGACGGCGTCGACGGCCGCGTCTCGCTGGAGGTGCTGCCGGAGCTGGCCACCAACACCGAGAAGACCGTCTCCGAGGGGCTGCGCCTGGCCAAGCTGGTCGGCCGCCCCAACGTCATGATCAAGGTGCCGGCCACGCCGGAGGGGATCCCGGCCATCCGGGCGCTCACCGCGCAGGGGGTGAGCGTCAACGTCACCCTCATCTTCGCGCTGCTCAAGTACGAGGAGGTCGTGGAGGCTTACCTGGCCGGGCTCGAGGACCGCCGGGCGGCCGGCGGCTCGTTCGCCGGGATGGCCTCGGTGGCCAGCTTCTTCGTGTCCCGCGTCGACAGCGTGTGCGACAAGCTGCTCAACGAGAAGGCGGCGGCCTCGCCCGCCGAGGCGGCGCGCTGCCAGGTGCTGCGCGGCAAGGTCGGCATCGCCAACGCCAAGATGGCCTACGAGATCTACCAGCGGACCGTGGCCTCGCCGCGCTGGAAGGTGCTGGCCGCGGCCGGCGCCCGCCCGCAGCGGCTGCTCTGGGCCTCGACCGGCACCAAGGACCCGAGCTACCCCGACACCTACTACGTCGACGCGCTCATGGGGGCCGACACCGTCGACACCGTCCCGCCGGCCACGCTGGACGCGTATCTGGACCACGGCGATCCGGCCGCGCGCCTCGACTCGGACCTCGAGGGAGCCAAGCAGACCGTCGTCGAGCTGGGCGCGCTGGGGATCGATCTGGCGCGCGTCTGCCACGGCCTGCTGGCCGACGGCGTGAAGGCCTTCACCACCTCGATGACGGCGCTGACCGACGCCATCGCCGGCCGCCGCGCCGCCATCCTGGAGTCGGCCTCCGGGCGGCAGCAGGCGGCGCTCCCCGAGGCGCTGCGGCTGGCCACCGACGCCGAGATCGCCCGCCTGGCCGGCGAGAAGGCGCTCCAGCGGATCTGGGGGAGCGATCCCACCCTCTTCTCCAGGGACCCCGCGCACGAGAAGTCGATCAAGAGCCGGCTCGGCTGGCTGCGGGCGCCGGCCGCCATGGCCGCGCCGGCCAAGCTCGCCGAGCTGGAGGCGTTCGCCGCCGAGGTGGCCGGGGCCGGCTTCACCGACGCCGTGCTGCTGGGGATGGGCGGCAGCTCGCTCTGCCCGGAGGTGCTGGGGCTGACCTGGCCCTCGCAGCCGGGGGCGCTCAAGCTGCACGTCCTCGACAACACCGATCCGGCGGCGGTGGCCGCGGTCGATCGGGCCATCGCCGGGAAGAAGGCGCTCTTCATCGTCGCCTCCAAGTCGGGCGGCACCATCGAGATCCAGTCGTTCGAGCGCCACTTCTGGCAGAAGACGCTGGCCGAGAACCGGGGCGACGTGGCCAAGACCGGGGCCGCCTTCGTGGCGATCACCGATCCGGCGACGCGCCTCGGGCAGCTCGCCGAGGAGAAGAAGTACCGGCGCACGTTCGTCAACCCGGCCGACATCGGCGGCCGCTACTCCGCCCTCTCCTACTTCGGCCTGGTGCCGGCCGCGCTGCTGCGCGCGCCGCTGGCCGCCATCCTGAAGACGGCGACCGACTTCGCCGCCGCCTCCAGCGCCGTCGTCCCGGTAGAGGAGAGCCCCGGTGTGCGCCTGGGCGCCGCGCTGGGCGCCGCCTGCAAGGCCGGGCGCGACAAGCTGACCTTCGTCATCTCGCCCGAGATCGCCTCGCTCGGCTCCTGGATCGAGCAGCTGGTCGCCGAGTCGACCGGCAAGGAGGGCAAGGGGATCGTCCCCGTCGACGGCGAGCCGCTGGGCGCGCCCGCGGTCTACGGCGACGACCGGATCTTCGCCTACCTGCGGTTCGGCGGCGGCGACGCCAGGCAGGACGCCGCCGTGGCGGCGCTGGAGGCGGCCGGGCACCCGGTGGTCCGCATCGCGGTCGAGTCGCGCGAGGCGCTGGGGCGGGAGTTCTTCCGCTGGGAGCTGGCCACCGCGATCGCCGGCGCCACGCTGGGGGTGAACCCCTTCGACGAGCCGAACGTCACCGAGGCCAAGCTGGCGACCGGCGCGCTGCTGACGGCCTTCGCCACCGAGGGGAAGCTCCCGGCCGCCGAGCCGGAGGCGACCTGCCGGGCGACGGACCTCGATCGCATCGCGGCGCACCTCGCCTCGGCCTGCCCCGGGGACTACCTGGCCTTCTGCGCCTACTTCCTGCGCACGCCGGCCCGCGACGCCGCGCTGGCCCGGCTGCGCGTCGCCTGCCGCGACCGCGCCAGGAACGCCACCACGGTCGGCTACGGCCCCCGCTTCCTGCACTCGACCGGGCAGCTCCACAAGGGCGGCCCCAACACGGGCGTCTTCCTGCAGCTCACCAGCGACGCCGACGCCGATCTGCCGATCCCCGGCGAGGGGTACAGCTTCGCTACGCTGCGGAACGCGCAGGCGCTGGGCGACCTGCAGGTCCTGCGGCGGCGCGGCCGGCGCGCGCTGCGCGTCCACCTGGGCGCCGACGCCGACGCCGGCCTCACCGCGCTGGCCGAGGCGATGGCCAGCCGGCGCAAGTAACCCCACCCGCGACGAGCCGACCGACGTGGAGAAGATCGCCGTCCCCGCCGCGCTCCCCAACCCGCTGCGCGAGGGGCTGGTCGAGGAGCGCATCCCCGAGCCGGCCACCATGGTCATCTTCGGCGCCTCGGGCGATCTGGCGCGCCGCAAGCTGCTGCCGGCGCTCTACAGCCTGACGCGCGACCGGCTCCTGCCGGCCCGCTTCGCGGTGCTGGGGTTCGGCCGCCACGCCCAGGACGACGACAGCTTCCGCGAGGAGATGCGCCGCGGCTGCGAGGAGTTCGCCCGCCGCCGCCCCGTCGACGCCGCGCTCTGGACCGGCTTCGCCAAGAACCTCTTCTACCAGCAGGGGGCCTACGACGACCCGGCCGCCTTCCAGCGGCTCAAGGCGCGCCTCGAGGAGATCGAGCGGACGCTGGGGCTCCCCGGCAACCGGGTCTTCTACCTCTCGACGCCCCCCTCGGCGTTCGCCCCCGTCATCCGCAGCCTGGGGCAGGCCGAGCTGGCGCCGCAGCCGGCGCCCGGCAAGCCGTTCGCGCGCGTCATCATCGAGAAGCCGTTCGGCGTCGACCTGGCCACGGCGCGCGCGCTCAACCGCCAGGTGCACGAGATCCTCGACGAGCGGCAGATCTACCGGATCGACCACTACCTGGGGAAGGAGACGGTCCAGAACCTGATCGTCTTCCGGTTCGCCAACGGGATCTTCGAGCCCCTGTGGAACAACCGCTTCGTCGACCACGTGCAGATCACCGGCGCCGAGACGGTCGGCGTCGAGGGGCGCGGCGGCTACTTCGAGCAGGCCGGCATCCTGCGCGACATGGTCCAGAACCACCTCCTGCAAGTGCTCAGCCTGATGGCGATGGAGCCGCCGGTGGCCTTCGAGGCCGACGCCGTGCGGGACGAAAAGCTCAAGGTGCTCAAGGCGCTGCGCCACATTCCTGAAAGTGACTTCGAGCGCCAGGTGGTGCGCGCGCAGTACGCCGCCGGGTCGATCGCCGGCCGCGCCGTCCCCGGCTACCGCGCCGAGGCGGGCGTCAACCCGGCCTCCGCCACCGAGACGTACGTGGCGCTCAAGCTGTTCATCGACTCGTGGCGCTGGGCCGGGGTGCCGTTCTACCTCCGCTCGGGCAAGCGGCTCCCCAAGCGGGTCACCGAGATCGCCATCCACTTCAAGGAGGCGCCCCACCTGCTGTTCGGGCGGCGCGCCCACACCATCCGCCCCAACGTCCTCTCCATCCGCATCCAGCCCGACGAGGGGATCGCGCTCAACTTCGGCTCCAAGCTGCCGGGGCCGGCGATGGAGGTGGCGCCGGTGAGCATGGAGTTCCGCTACGGGTCGTCGTTCGGGTTCGAGCCCCCCGAGGCGTACGAGCGGCTGCTGCTCGACTGCCTGCTGGGCGACGGGACGCTGTTCACCCGCGGCGACGAGGTGGAGGCGAGCTGGAGCTGGATCTCGCGCATCCACCAGCGCTGGGCCGCCGAGGCGGCCGGCGGCAAGACCGCCCTGCCCGCCTACGCCGCCGGCAGCTGGGGACCCGAGGAGGCGGATCGGATGCTGGCCGCCGACGGCCGCGCCTGGCGGCTGCCGTGAGCGATCAAACGCCGAACCCTCAAAGGGTTCCGCACCTCCCGCGAGGGACTCCGCTGGGCGAAGCCCAGCGGAGTCCACGCGACGAGAGCGCCCGCGCCGCCTTCGAGCGCTTCGCGCGCGGCGAGCCGATCGCCGTCGACGTGGGCGAGATCGAGCGCGAGCTGGGCGCGCTCTGGCAGCAGGCCAGCCACGACGGCGGCAGCGGCGCGGTGACGCGCGCCGCGCTCTGGAACCTGGTGATCCCGGCGCGCGGGCGCGAGGCGCTGGCCCGCACCAAGGCGCTGGTCGACGCCATCGCCCCGGCGGTCCCCGTCCGGGCCATCACCCTCTGCCTCGACGACGCGGCCGGCGGCGGCGAGCTGTCCGCCACCATCGAGAGCAACGTGGTGTCGCAGCCCGGCGGCGGGCGGGTCGTCTACTCGGAGGAGATCACGCTGGTCGGCCCTGCCGGCGCCGAGGGGCACTTCGGCGCCATGGTGCGCGCGCTGCAGGTCCCGGGCGTCCGCACCGCCACGCTCTGGATGGACGCCGCGATGCCCGCGACGCTGCTGGTGCGCGAGCTCCTGCCGGTGACGCGGCGGCTGATCGTCGACACCGGGAGCTGCGCCGGGCCGCTCCACCTGCAGGACCTGGAGCGGCTGGCCACCCGCACGCACCCGCGCCCGGTGGCCGATCTCGGCTGGCTGCGCCTCGGCAGCTTCCGCCTGCTGTTCGCCGGCCTGTTCGACCCGCCGGTGGGCGGGGCGCCGCTGCGCGAGGCGACCCGGCTGGTGGTCCGCCACCGCGCGGGCGGCGACGTGAGCGCGCTCCTGATCGTCGCCTGGCTGGGGCAGCTCCTCGGCTGGCGGCCGCTGGGGGCCGCCGAGACCTCCGACGGCGGGCTGCGGTTCCAGCTCGAGCGCGCCGACGGCGCCGGCGTCGAGGCCTTCGTGGTCCCCGGCGACGCCGCCTGCGACCGCAGCGCCATCCTCTCCATCGAGCTTTCGAACGGGTCCGACGCCTACGTGGTCACCCGCGACGCCATCGACGAGGCGCACGTGCAGCTCCCCATCGCGCCGCCGCGGGCCGTGAAGCTGGACGCCTACTCCGACGCCGACATCTGCGTGGCCGCCCTCGGCCCGCGCGGCCGCGACCCGCTGTTCGCCCAGGCCCTGGCCTACGCCGGCCGCCTCTGGTCGCTCGAGGCCC
>DASZVW010000260.1:0-4119 GCA_035546895.1 Polyangia bacterium | reverse complement strand
CGCCGCCGGCCGCCGCGCCGCCGCCGGCCGTGGCGGCGCCCGAAAAGAGCGCCAAGAAGGGAAAGGGCGCCAAGACCGCCTCGCAGGACGAAGAGGAGGAGGAGCTCGAGGAGGTGGCGCCGCGCCCGAGCGCCAAGGGGGATCCCTTCGGCGACGAGCCGGAGAATGGGCCCAAGCCCAAGGGATTCGCCTTCCGCCTGCTGCTGCAGACGCGCTACACGCGCGTGTTCGACGACGCCAGCGTCAACGACGCCCTGAGCAACGACGGCTTCGCGCTGAACCGCGTGTTCCTGCGCGCCACCGTCCATCCGTACAAATGGCTGTCGGCCAAGCTGCTGGTCGACTTCGCCGAGCTCGCCTACTCGAACCCGCAGCAGGCGCTCAAGCTCGCCTACGGCGAGCTCAAGCCGATCAAGCGGCTGGAGATGACGGTCGGCCTCTTCAAGCGGACCTACTCGCTGCTCGAGCTGCTCCCGATCGCCGAGTACGAGTTCGCCGACACCGGCCCCACCGACAACCTGATCAAGACCACCCAGTTCGGCGGGCGCGACGTGGGCGCCATGGTGCGCGGCGATCCGCTCCCCAGGCGGCGCTGGCTGCACGTCTACCTGGGCGCCTTCGGCGGGGCCGGCGAGGGGGCGGAGGGGATCCCCGGGACCACCGGCAACGTCAACACCGGCCCCGACCTGGCGGCGCCGTCGCTGCTCCTGACCGCGCGCCTGCAGTCGCGGCCGCTCAAGCACCTCTCGCTGGGCGTCGACGGCGCCTGGCGCCCCACCGGCAGCACCGACATCAACGGCCTGCCGCCCCAGAGCCAGGTCGGCGCCGGGAAGGCGACCAGCGCCGACCTGACCTACTCGAACCGGTGGCTGGAGCTGCGGGGCGAGTGGCTCTACGGCGATCGCACCGATCTCCCCACCCGCGTCGACGCCCGCACCTTCATGGGCGCCTGGGGGATCCTGGCGGTGCGGTTCCCGGTGGCGCGCGTGCTGGTGATGCCGGCGTTCCGCCTCGAGTGGCTGGACGCCGATCGGGAGCACCCGGAGGGGCAGCGTTACCTGGTCTCGGGGGCGCTCAACCTCGACGTCACCAGCCACGTCCGGGTGCTGTTCGATCTGTCGCGCTATCAGATCGAAGCGGGGAGCTACCCGCTCACCTCGCCCCCGGGCGTCTTCTCGCACACCGCGACCGTCTTCGTGACGCAGGTCCAACTCAAGATCTGAGAGGCCGGCGAGCTCGTCGGCGGCGGGCGGCGCGGAAGAGCGGGCCCGCATCCCGGAATCGAGGCATGCTCTAGGGGATGCCCCCTCGGTATCAGTACCCGCCCGATCTGGCGCGCTACGTGCGCGCGCACTGGCCCGCGGGGCGGGCGCTGTCGATCTCCGACGAGCACCTCGGCGAGGCGCTCTCGATCGCCTTTCACGCCTCGCTCACCTCCGAGGAGGCGCGGCCGACGCGGTTCCGCCTGCTGCTCACGGCGCCCGAGGCGCTCCCCGAGCGGGGCTCGCCCAACGAAGGGGTCCTGCGCCTGGTCTTCGATCGGCCGCGCGCGGCGACCGCCGACGAGCTCCGGCAGCTCGCCCCCTCGGCGCCGTTCGAGACCTCGCTCATCGGCGTGGCGCCCCTCGAGGGGAAGCTGCGCATCTGGGGGATCGCCCACTCGGGGCCGGCCTGGCTGGCCCCCACCTGGGGCGGCCGCAGCGTGGTCCCCAACTGGACCTACGATCCGATCGTCCACGTGACGGCGCCCGGGTACGTCGCCGTCCGCTGCGCGGGGAAGCTGATCGGCGGGCTCGAGCAGGGGGTGCTGATCGACGCCCTCATGGACGTGTTCGAGTCGGAGTGGCTGCCGGCGATGTTCGACCACGAGCGCGAGGAGATCCGCCGCGAGCACGCCGCCCAGCAGGCGCACGCCAGCGTCCCCACCGCGGCGGAGCCGTCGCTGGTGGGGCGGATCGGGCAGCACATGCTTCGCCGCGCCATCCAGCTGGTCCTGGGGGCGCGGCACGGGGGCCTCATCCTCATCGCCGACGTGCCGCCCGCGACGCCGTTCGCGGGGCTGGCGGGCCTCAGCCTCAAGTACCGCTTCGAGCAGCGCGAGCCGGCCCACCGCTACCGGACGCTGCTCTTGCAGATGCTCGATCGGCTGGCGGCGGCCTCGACCAACCCCTCGGTCGACTGGTCCGACTTCGCGGGCGACACCAGCGTCGACCTGGAGAAGCTGGAGAACGCCATCTTCGAGATGAGCCGGGTGATCGCCGGGCTGGCGGCCATCGACGGCGCGGTGGTGCTCGACAAGGCGTTCTCGCTGCTGGGGTTCGGGGCCGAGGTGTCGAGCGAGATCGCGGCGCCGCCGCGGGTCTGGCGGGCGCTCGACACCGAGGGGGAGCGGCGGGAGGTCAACGCGGTGGAGGACGTGGGGACGCGGCACCGGGCGGCGTACCGGTTCGTGCGGCAGCACCCGTCGGGGCTCGCGATCGTCATCTCGCACGACGGGGGCGTCTCGTTCGTCGCCAACCGGGGCGGCGACGTCGTCTCCTGGCTCCAGTCCGTCAGCCGCTGACGCCGGGGCGTGCGCCTCCGTTCCAGTCGGCTTCGCGCGGCGGCCTCGGTCAGGGCGTGACGAGGACGGTGACGGTGGCGGTGGCGGCGGTGCTGTCGGAGCCGGTCACGGTGTAGGTGAAGGCGGCCAGGCCGTGGAAGCCGGCGGCGGGGGTGAACTGCGCCGTGTGGCCCTGGACGGAGACGGCGCCGTTCTGGGCGCCGGAGACGGTGTAGGCCGGGGAGACGGCGCTGAAGCCGAGGGTGATGGCCGAGAGATCGACGCTGACGGCGGCGCCGGCGGCGGTCTGGGCGTGCGGCCCGGCGAGCCAGTTGATGTAGTGCTCGATGAGCGCGTAGCCGTCGGCGGCCTTGGTCATGGCGTCGTCGCTGCCGGGGTTCGAGCCGGTGGCGCTCTCCCAGGCGTCGGGCATCCCGTCGTCGTCGGTGTCGGTCGGGCGCGTGCCGCCGGCGATGGTCCCGTAGCCGTTGTTCGGCAGGCCGGTGTCGGTCTGGCTTCCATAGAGGTTGCCGTCGGGGCCGACGGTGTTGGCGCCGGTCCCGGTGGTCCCCTTGCCGAGCGTCATCACCTGGCTGACGATCAGCGCGTCGATCGGATCGCGGGGGAGCGCGCCCGCCTGCGACATCGCCACCCGCGCCGCCGACGGCGTGTCGAGCGGCGCCACCGCGGTGGTCTCCGTCGACCAGGGCTTGGTGAGCACCGTCCCCGTCCCCTGGTACCAGTACGGCGTGGTGGCGGCGCCGTCGAGCGACCCGTTGAGGTTGGTGTCCTTGAGGTTGCCCGTGTAGTAGATCGACTGGTTCTTGTCGACCTGGTACCAGGTGTTGTCGGTCCCCGTCGAGGCCGGGCCGAAGATGAAGTAGTTGTTGACGATGTCGTGGGTGAAGTTGGTGCTCGTGTGCGTCGTGTAGCCGGCCGAGTAGTTGTAGAGCACGTTGTTGACGAAGACGGTGTTGACCTTGGCCAGCGGGTTCCGGTTGTGCGAGTTGGCGAAGATGTTCCGGTACCAGGACCAGTTGCTCTGCACCGACTCGGTGTGGGCGCCGAACTGCTGGCCGGTCGGGTCGGCGATCATCGAGTCCTGGAAGGTAATGTTGGTCACCGGGTAGTCCTGCCAGTCGTCGCTGACGCCATCGATGACGTCCCAGGGGGCGAACTCCAGCGAGGTGTGGTCGACGATCACGTCGTGCGCCCGGTAGAGGCTGAGCGCGTCGTCGGTCGAGCTGGCGGTGTCGCTGCCGGGCCGGATGCGGAGGTGGCGGATGATGATGTTGGACTGGCTGGCGAAGGAGATCTCGCCCCCCTCGAAGCCGATCCCGCCGCCGGGCGCGGTCTGGCCGGCGATGGTGAGGTTGCTCTTGCCCGAGACCGCCGTCTTGAGCTGCACGTAGCCGCCGACGTCGAACACGATGATCCGGTTCGAGCTGCTGACCGCGTCGCGGAACGACCCGGTCCCCGAGTCGTTGAGGTTGGTGACGTGGTAGACGGCGCCGGCCCGGCCGCCGGTCACCATCTTGGCGAAGCCCTCCGCGCCGGGGAAGGCCATCGCCGGTCCC
>DASZVW010000259.1:0-4330 GCA_035546895.1 Polyangia bacterium | reverse complement strand
CCGGCGGCGAGGGCTACGTCCGCTTCGCGCTGGTGGAGACCGACGAGCGGGCCAAGCAGGCCTGCGCCGCCATCGCCGCCTTCCTGCGCCGCTGAGGGAGGTATAAAATGGTCTCCGCTTGGACCCTGCGGAGCCGATCCGGACGGCGGTGATAGGCGCGGGCCACTGGGGCCCGAACCTGATCCGGAACTTCGACAACCCGCCGGCCAGCGTGGTGAAGATGGTGGTCGACCGCGACGGCGCGCGCCTCAGGCAGGTGCGCGCGCGCTTCCCGTCGGCGGCCGTCTCCGAGGACGCGACCGACGCCTTCGCCGACCCGGCCGTCGACGCGGTGGTCGTCGCCACGCCCACCAGCAGCCACTACGGGCTGGTGAAGGCCGCGCTGGAGGCCGGCAAGCACGTGCTGGTGGAGAAGCCGATCACCACCCATAGCGGCGAGGCCGAGGAGCTGGTGGCGCTGGCCGCCCGGCGCGAGCGGGTGCTGGTGGTGGGGCACGTCTTCCTCTTCAACCTGGCGGTGCAGCGCGTGCGCGCGTACCTCACCGCCGGCGAGCTGGGGCGCCTCTACTACGTCTCGATGGTGCGCACCAACCTCGGCCCCATCCGCGTCGACGTCAACGCCGCCTGGGACCTGATGTCGCACGACATCTCGATCGTGAACTACTGGCTGGGCGCCGAGCCCGAGACCGCCTCGGCGGTGGGCGGGACCTGGATCAACCGCGGGCGCGAGGACGCGGTGTTCGCCACCCTCCGCTACCCCAACGAGGTGCTGGTCAACGTGCACGCCTCCTGGCTGAACCCGCGCAAGTCGCGCGAGGTGACGGTGGCGGGCGACAAGCGGATGCTGACCTTCGACGACATGAACATCCTCGAGCCGCTGCGGCTCTACGACAAGCAGGTGAGCGACCAGCCGACCAGGCCCGAGGTGGTCGACACCTTCGCCTCGTTCCGGGCCAGCATCCGCGACGGGGACATCACCATCCCCAAGGTCTCCACCGGCGAGCCGCTGCGCAACGAGTGCGAGCACTTCCTCGACTGCATCCGCACCGGCAAGCGGCCGCTGGCGGGCGGCGCCGAGGGGTCGGCGGTGGTGCGGGCGCTGGAGGCGATCGACCGCTCGATGCGCGACCACGGGCGCGAGCAGGCGGTGCGGAGGGGGGCGTGAGCGAGCCGCCGCCCCGCCCCATCCCGGCCGTCGACCTCGGCGCGCAGCACCGGGCGATCGCCGAGGAGGTGGCGGCCGGGTTCGCCGCCGTGCTCGACAAGACCGCCTTCATCCTGGGGCCGGCGGTGAAGGAGTTCGAGACCGCCTACGCGGCGTTCGTCGGCGCCCGGCACTGTATCGGCGTGGCCAACGGCACCGACGCGCTGGAGCTGGCGTTGCGCGCGGCCGGCGCCGACGCCGACGCCGAGGTGCTGCTGCCCGCCAACACCTTCATCGCCACCGCGCTGGCGGTGCTGCGGGCGGGCGCGCGGCCGGTGCTGGTCGACTGCGACCCCACGCACTACCTCATCGACCTCGAGCAGGCGGCGGCGCGGGTGACCAGGCGGACGCGCTTCCTGATGCCGGTGCACCTCTACGGCCAGATGGCCGCGACGGAGGAGATCGAGGCGCTGGCGCGCGCGCACGGGCTGACCGTCATCGAGGACGCCGCGCAGGCGCAGGGGGCGTGCCGGAACGGCCGGGCGGCGGGGACCGTCGGGCGGGCCGCCGGGACCAGCTTCTATCCGGGGAAGAACCTGGGCGCCTACGGCGACGCGGGCGCGGTCACCACCGACGACGACGCGCTGGCCGCGCGCCTGCGGGCGCTGCGCAACTACGGCAGTGAGGTGAAGTACCACCACCCGGAGCTCGGCTTCAACTCGCGGCTGGACACGCTGCAGGCGGTGGTCCTCTCGGCCAAGCTCAAGCGCCTGGCGGGCTGGAACGAGGCGCGCCGCGCCGCCGCCCGCCGCTACGACGAGCTATTGGCCGACCTGCCGGCGGTGACGCCGCCGCGCACGCTGCCCGGCAACGAGCACGTGTTTCACCTCTATGTGGTGCGCGTCCCCGACCGCGACGCGGTGGTCAAGAAGCTGGCCGCCGACGGGATCGGCGCCCAGATCCACTACCCGGTCCCCATCCACCTGCAGGGGGCGTTCAGGGGGCTCGGCCTCGGCCCGGGGAGCTTCCCGATCGCCGAGCAGGCGGCGCGCGAGATCCTCTCCTTGCCGATGTACCCCGAGATCACCGCCGAGCAGCAGGCGCGCGTGGTGGCCTCGCTGCGGCGGGCGCTGGGATAACGGCCCATGTACCGCGGGCTGAAGGTGGTCCTGATCGCGCCCGTGCTCGACGAGGAGGTGAAGATCGGCGAGGTGGTGCGGCGCGCCCCCCGCGACGTCGTCGACACCGTGCTGGTCGTCGACGACGGCTCGAAGGACCGCTCGCCCGAGGTGGCGCGCGCCGGCGGCGCCGAGGTGCTGGCCATGGGCGCCACCGTCGGCGTGGGGGCCGCGCTGCGCGCCGGGTTCGCCTGGGCCAAGGCGCGCAAGTTCGACGTCATCGTGGTCATCGCCGGCAACAACAAGGACGCCCCCGAGGAGATCCCGCGCCTGCTCGATCCGATCGTCGCCGGCGCCGACTTCGTCCAGGGGTCGCGCTTCCTCGCCGGCGGCCGCACCGGCGGGATGCCGCTCTACCGCCAGGTCGCCACCCGCGTCCACCCGCTGCTCTTCTCGCTCACCGCCGGCAAGTGGGTCTCGGAGTCGACCAACGGCTTCCGCGCTTTCCGCTGCGCGCTGCTCGACGACCCGCGCATCCGCCTCGACCAGAGCTGGCTCGACGAGTACGAGCTCGAGCCCTACCTCTACTGGAAGACGATCCGGCTCGGCTACCGGACCGCCGAGGTGCCGGTCACCAAGATCTACCCGCCCAAGGCGATCGGCTACACGAAGATGAAGCCGATCACCGGCTGGTGGTCGATGCTGCGGCCGCTGGTGCTGCTCGGCCTGAGGCTGCGGAGCTGATGGCCGCCAAGAAAAAAACGAAGCGCATCACGCCGGCCGCGCGCTTCCACCCGCTGGCGGTGGTGGAGAGCGACGCCGTCGGCGCGGGGACGCGGATCTGGGCCCACGCGCACGTCATGAAGGGGGCCCGCGTGGGCGCCGGCTGCAACCTGGGCGAGGGGGTGTTCGTCGAGAGCGGCGTGGTCATCGGCGACGAGGTGACGGTCAAGAACGGCGTCGCCCTCTACGATGGCGTCACCGTGGCCGACGAGGCGTTCCTGGGGCCGCACGCCGTCTTCACCAACGACCTGCGGCCGCGCTCGGGGCGCTTCAAGCGGCCGCCCGCCCAGTTCGCCCCCACCCGGATCGGCCGCGGCGCCACCGTGGGCGCCAACGCCACCGTGGTCTGCGGGCACGAGGTCGGCGCCTACGCGATGATCGCCGCCGGCGCCGTCGTCACCCGGGACGTCCCCCCCTACGCGCTGGTGGCCGGCGTGCCGGCGCGCGCGCTCGGGTTCGTCTGCGCCTGCGGCGAGCGGCTGCCCGCCACCCTGCGCTGCGCCTGCGGCCTCGCCTACCGCCGGTCCGGCGCCGGGCTGGCGCCGCGCGGATGAACGGGCCGCCGTCGCGGCGCGCGACCCGCGCGATCTTCGCCGCCCTGCTGGCCCTCTGCTGGCTGTCCGCCGGCTGGTACCCCGCCTTCGCGATGCTGCGCGGTCTGCGCGCCCCCAACGACTTCACCCACGACGACGTGCGCGCCGAGCTCTGGCTGCACGGGGGCCGCTGGGGGCACCTCCCCGCCGTCGACGTGAGCGCGGGGAACGCGCGCGCCGCGCGGCTGGGGGCGCCGCCCGTGCTGCCGCTCGGCTCGTACTACGTCCATCCGCCGTCGGCGCTGCTGCCGATGCTGCCGTTCGCCGCCCTCCCTTATGGGGCCGCCGTCCTGCTCTGGCAGGGGCTGACGGTGGCGCTGGTGGCGCTCCTGGCCCGCCTGCTGGCGCCGCTGGCGGCCGCCGCCCGCGTCCCGCTGCGGGCGCGCTGGCTGTTCCCCCTCCTCCTGCTCTGGCCGCCGGTGCTGGCCAACCTCCAGGTCGGGCAGTGGTCGGTGGTGCTGGCGGTCGCGCTGGCGGCGGGGCACCGCGCCTGGGAGGCGGGCCGGCGCGCCCGCGGCGCCGCCCTCCTCGGCCTGGCGGCCGCCGTCAAGGTCGCCCCGCTGGCGCTCCTGCCGGGGCTCGCGCTGCGCGACCGCCGCGCGGCGCTCGGGTTCCTGGCGACGGTGGCGCTCCTCGTCGCCGCCTCGCTCCCCCTCGGCGGGCTCGAGGGGTGGCGCGCGTTCGCCGCGGTG
>DASZVW010000258.1:0-4751 GCA_035546895.1 Polyangia bacterium | reverse complement strand
GGGACCGGCGGCGCCGGCGGGCACGGCGGGTCTACCGGCGGAACGGGCGGACACGCCACGGGCGGCGCGGGCGGGCACGGCGGCTCCGGCGCCACCGGCGGAGGCCCGGGGACGGGTGGCGCGTCCGGCACCGGCGGGACGTCGACCGGCACCGGCGGGCACGCGACCGGCGGCAACCCCGGAACGGGCGGCGCCACCGGGGGCGCGACCGGAACCGGCGGCGCCACCGGCGGCACGACCGGAACCGGCGGCGGCCCTGGAACGGGCGGGGCCTCGGGCGGGACGACCGGTACCGGCGGCGGCACCGGGACGACCGGAACCGGCGGCGGCGCTCAGACGGGGGGAACCTCGGGCGGCACCGAGACCGGTGGCGCCTCCGGGACCGGCACCGGCTCGGGCCAGAGCGACGGCTCCGGGTGTAGCTGCGAGGTCGGCAGCGGCGGACGCGGCGGTCCGGCGGCGCTCCTCCTCCTCGCGATCGGGACGCTCATTCAGGTCCGCCGCCGCCCGCGGCGCCGCCGGTCCGTCTGACGGACCGGCACGGGCGACGAAGCCCCGGGCCCGTTCAGCCGTCGCTGTCCAGGCCCGCCGCCTCGCGCACGACCGTGGCCAGCGCGGCCCAGTCCCAGTCGGCGCGCCCGCGGGCCAGCGCGCCCAGGAGGTGATCGCGGGCCAGGCTGGCCGCCGGCAGCGGCGCCTGGAGATCGTGCCCCGCCTCCAGCGCCAGCTCGACGTCCTTGAGGCCGAGCGGCACCGCGAAGCCGGCCGGCCGGAACTGCCCCGACGCGATCCGCCCGCCGTAGCCCTTCACGATCGGCGATCCGAACAGCGTCCTGGTCAGCAGGTCGATCAGCGCCGCCGGCGCGATCCCCCCCTTCTCGCCCAGCGTGGTGGCCTCCGCGAGCAGCTCGATGGTCCCCGCGATCATGAAGTTGGCCAGCAGCTTGGCCAGCATCGCCTGCCGGGGCGCGCCCAGATGGAGCTGCCCCTGCCCGAGGCACGACAGCGCCGGCGCCGCGCCCGCGATCGCCGCCTCGTCGCCGCCGGTCAGGATCCAGAGCTCGCCCCGCCCCGCCGCGTCCGGCCGCCCCAGCACCGGCGCGGCGACGAACCGCTGGCCGCGCGCCGCGTGCGCCTCGACCAGCTCGCCGACCAGCCGCAACGAGACGGTGCTGGTCCCGAGGTGCACCCCACCCGGCGGCAGCCCGGCCAGGAGGCCGTCCGCGCCGAGCACCACCTGGCGGACCGCGCGGTCGTCGGCCAGCGAGCTCAGCACCAGGTCCGCGCCGGCCGCCGCCTCGCGCGCGCTCTCGAACACCTGGGCGTTGGGGAGCCCGTCCGCCCGCGCGCGCGTGCGGTTCCAGACCCGCAGGGCGAAGCCCCGGCTCCCCAGCCGCTCGGCCATCTGCCGCCCCATCTGCCCGAGCCCGATGAACGCGACCGTCTTCTCCCGTTCCGTCGTCATGGATGACCCCGCCTCCAGGATGCATCCGCCGCCGCGGCCCGCAAGGCCGGCGGCGTGATCATCTTTCAGATCAGGAGGCCACGATGTTTCGTGCGGTGTCGGCGGTGTTGGGGTTCGGGCTCATCCTCTTGTGGATCGCCGGGCTGGCGTCCCACGCGGTGGCGTGGCTGACCTGGCTCGACGGGCTGGCGGGTCTCGTCGCCGTCGCGATGGGGCTGGGGTTCGTGCGCGCCGCGCAGATGGGCGTCCCCGGATGGGGGCTGCTGGCGTTCGGCCTCTTCGTCCTCTGGATCATCGGGCTGGCGGGCGGGCGGACGCTCTGGCAAGCGTGGTGGACGTTCGGGTTCGCCTGCGCCTTCCTGATCCTGGCCGCCTCGGCCACCTCGGCCCCCTCGGCGGGAGGCCGGCTGCACCAGCGGACCACCTGAGTCAGATCGGCTCCCGCGTCCGCAGGTTGTCGAGCCCGCCCTGCACGGCGGCGCCGGCAGCGACCGCGCCGGTGAGGAGCGCGGCGACGAAGGTCCACCAGGTCAGCCAGGGCCGCGCGTGGGCGACCAGCCCGATCAGCCACATGACGCCCAGCCCGCCCGAGAGCAGCCCCAGGCAAGCCGCCGCCCACAGCGATCGCTGCCGCTCGGGGATGAGCCCCACGGTGGCGAAGGCGAGCGCGGCGGCGATCCCCACCAGCCAGGTCAACCAGACCGTCGCGTCCTCGGAGAGGCCGATCACCCACATGGCCGCCAAACCGGCGCCGATCAGGGCGGGAAAGATCCTCAGCATCTGCGCACCTCACCGTTGGTAGAAGCTCTCGGACGGCTCGGGGACCGACTTCATCGGCATCACCCGCCGGGTGGCGACGTCGGCGACGGTCAGCGACACCAGCAGGACCAGCAGCGTCACCGCGATGAGGACGGCCAACCGCGCCTGGAACGGCTGCTCGGCCAGGTCCATGAAGAACCAGAGGACCAGGAAGGTCTTCCCGGCCGCGATGGTGAGGCTGATGGCCACGTCGCCCCAGTACCAGTGGAGCTGCGTCCCCAGCAGCAGCGAGAGGGTGGCCAGCGCCAGCAGGGCCAGGTAGGCCCAGGCGCGGTGCGCGGCGCGAACGGGAGTGGCGGACATGTCTCGCTCAGCTGAGGTAGAGGAGCGGCCAGAGGAAGATCCAGATCACGTCGACCAGGTGCCAGTACAGGGTCCCGATGACCAGCCGGGCGTGCGCCGCGCGCGTGTAGCGGCCGCGGTGCGCGCGCACCGCCATCCAGGTCACCACGCCGACGCCGGCGGAGACGTGGAGCGCGTGGAAGCCGGTCATCACCCAGTACATGGTGAAGAACCGGTTGGCGCCGAAGGTGGGGAGCTCGCTGAAGTGGTAGTAGCGCCCGGGCAGCGACCCTTCGTGCCAGTGCTTGGCGTACTCGGTGAGCTTGATGACCACGAAGGCGGCGCCGAGCAGCGCCGTGCCGGCCAGCAGCCAGCCGGCGGCCCGCGGGCGCTCGGCGCGGACGGCGGAGACGCTCAGCGCGGCCAGCAGGCTGCTGGTCAGGAGCACGTACATGTTGACGGTGCCGAAGGCCAGCGTGTTGTGCTCGATGCCGGCCTTGAAGTCCGCCAGGTACATCGAGCGGTACGAGGCGTAGAGCGCGAACAGCGCCGCGAACAGCAGCACCTCGGTGGCCAGGAAGACCCACATCCCGAGCTCGAGGCTCCGCTCCTGGGTCTCCAGGCTGTCGTACTGGTCGCCGAGCGTGACGAGGTCATTGTCCGGCGCGGACATGGGCCTCCTCGTCGGTGATGGTGTAGTCGTAGGGGCTGTAGTCGAGGGTGGGCGGCGCCCGGAAGTTGTGCTTGGGCGGCGGCGACGGCGTCAGCCACTCGAAGCTGCGCGAGCCCCAAGGGTTGGCGGGCGCCTTCGGCCCCCACT
Organism: Polyangia bacterium; assembly: GCA_035546895.1. Classification (GTDB taxonomy): domain Bacteria; phylum Myxococcota_A; class Polyangia; order Fen-1088; family Fen-1088; genus JADGRB01. Next base: position 1,365 of record DASZVW010000258.1, on the reverse strand, counting down.
TGAGCGCGATCGCCAGGTTCACGAAGGTGAGGAGCAGCGCGCCCGCCAGGAGGTAGGCCCCGCCCGTCGAGAGGACGTGGAGCCACTGGTACTGCGCGGGATAGGAATAATACCGGCGCGGCATCCCCATGTTGCCGAGCAGGAACTGCGGCAGGAAGGTCAGCACGAAGCCGAGGAAGACGGCCGCGGCCGAGAGCAGCCCCACCCGCTCGGAGTAGAGCCGCCCGAACATCTTGGGGAACCAGTAGTGCGCGGCGGCCAGGAACGCCGTGACGCTGCCGCCCACCATGATGAAGTGGAAGTGCGCCACCACGAAGTAGGTGTCGTGCCAGTGGACGTCGAGCGACTGCGTCGCCACCGCCACCCCGGTCATCCCACCGAACACGAACAGGAACAGAAAAGCGAAGAAGTAGAGCAGCGGCGTGCTGAACGAGATCTGCCCCTTGTAGAGGGTGGCGGTCCAGGTGAAGACCTTGATGGCCGAGAAGATGGCCACGAACATGGAGAGGATCCCGAACACGCCCGCGTCGTAGGCGGAGATGCCCGCCACGAACATGTGGTGGCCCCAGGTGAAGAACCCCACGAAGGCGATCCCCACCGTCGAGACGGCGATCGCGGTGTACGAGGCCGGGCGGCGGTGCGCGAAGGTGGGGACCACCTCGCTGATCACCCCCATCGCGGGCAGGATCATGATGTAGACCGCCGGGTGCGAGTAGAACCAGAAGATGTGCTCGAACAGCACCGGGTCGCCGCCCACCGCCGGGTCGAAGATCCCGAGGTGGAGGCCGTTGTCGAGCCCGACCAGCAGCAGGCTCATCCCCAGCACCGGCGTCGCCAGCAGCATGATGATGCTGGTCCCGTAGATGGCCCACACGAACAGCGGGATCCGCGACCAGCGCATGCCGCGCGCCCGCAGCATGTGCGTGGTGGCGACGAAGTTGACGCCGGTGAGGATGGTGGAGATGCCGAGGATGAAGATCCCCATCAGCACCGGGACCAGGCGGGTCGGCGTGATGTCGCTGTAAGGCGGGTAGAACGTCCAGCCGGTGTCGGTGCCGCCGGCCAGCATCCCGCCGATGGTGGTCCCGAGGCCGAGCAGGAACATGTAGAAGCTGACCAGGTTCAGCTTGGGGAAGGCGAGGTCCTTGGCGCCCAGCTGGATCGGCAGGATGAAGTTGCCGAACACGGTGGGGATGCTGGGTATGAGGAACAGCCAGACCATGGTCACGCCGTGCAGCGTGAACATGCGGTTGTAGGTCATGGCGTCCATGATCGTCCGCCGCGGCGTCAGGAGCTCCGTGCGCAGCGCCAGCGCGAACGTCCCGCCGAGCAGGAACGTCCCCAGCACGGTGACGTAGAACATGA
>DASZVW010000257.1:0-4844 GCA_035546895.1 Polyangia bacterium | reverse complement strand
CGGGTGTTCGGTCGGCCGGCGCTGAGGCGAGCGGATCTGATCGTTCCGCTCGCCGATTCCAACCCCTCGGGTGCGCAGGCCGAGGAGACACCCGGCCCCCGCCGCCCCGCGCAGGAACCGAGCGAAGCGGAGCGGAGCGGGCGTTAGTAGGAGAGGGCCAGGGCGATGCGGAAGAAGCCGCCGCTCGGGGAGAGGGTGCCGAGGTCGAGGGTGCCGGACTTGCTCTGGTCGGCGCCCAGCGACGGGGCCAGGAGGAGGTGCTGCGCGGTCGCGAAGCCGTAGCCGCCGTCCGCGACCAGCCAGGCGCCGAGGCGCACGCTGCCGAGCTCGCCGAAGCAGAGCGCGCCGCCCGCGCTGGCGTCGAGCGAGAAGGCGTCGAAGCCGGCGGTGAGGCCCGACCCCGAGGGGGACGAGGCGTCGCCGATGGTCGCGGTGCCGTGGAGCAGGCCGGGCGCGAGGCGGGCGAACAGGTAGAGCCGCGCGACCGGCCGGTAGCGCCCCTCGGCCAGCGCCGACACCCGGGTCAGTGTCAGGCTGGAGGGCGCGCCGCGCGCGGTGGCGCTGGAGCCGCCGGCGTCGAGCCCCACGCCCGCGACGAGGGCCAGGCGGTCGGCCCGGTCTCGCAGCAGCGCGCGCGTGCCGGTGAGTGAGAACTGCGCCAGGCCGTCGTCGGTCGAGAAGGGATCGTAGCCCGGGCTCTTGATGAACGTGGCGCGGACGCCGGCGGCCAGCTCCCAGACCGGGGGGCGGACGGGCGGCGGGGCCGCCTCCTCGAGCGCGGTCTGGGCGCGCGCCGCGCCGGTGGCCAGCAGCGCGAGCGCCAGCGCGCCGGCCCGCGAGAGGAGGCGCCCGCGCTTCACGGCGCGCCTCCCAGCAGCAGGCCGGCGTAGAGGCGGCGGGTCGAGTCGTCGAGCGTCGCCGCGTCGTAGACGGTGGCCCCGAGGTCGCCCTCGTCGTGCAGCACGATCACCGCCGGGTCGGCGCCGGGCGCGCCGGCGACCTCGAACACACCGGAGACCGGCCGCTCGATGAGCAGCGAGCGCGGCAGCTCGTGCGCGAAGTCGGTGGCGACGACGGTCTCGCCGTTCGGGACGTAGGTCCAGACCTGATCGCCGAGCGGCGAGACGGCCAGGGCGATGTCGCTGCCGCCGGTCTCGAGCGGCGCCGCGGTCCGGTTCGCGAGGTCGAGGATGTAGAAGGCGTCGGCGCTCTGCGTCTGCAGCACCTTGAGCGAGGCGTGGGGCGCCGGCACGTCGAGCACGCCGGCCACCACGTCGGTGATGCCGACGGTGTCGATGCTGCGGTAAGGCTGGCAGCCGGCCTGCCCCAGCTCCCAGAAGGCGACCCCCTCCTGGCCCGCTCGCGTGGAGCCGTTCCAGAGCAGCGCCACGTCGGTCGGCGCGCCGCCGCTCGAGGCGCCGCCGTCGCAGCCGCTGGGGTTGCCGATGGCGTCGGTCACCACCGAGAGGTTCTGGTAGGGGGCGGGGAGGGCGACGTCCTGGGTCAGGCTGGTGACCGGATCGATGAGCGTCGCCTTGCTGGCGGCCGGGACCAGGGCGGCCAGCCGGAGGCCGCCGTCGGTGTGGACGAAGGCGATGTCGCTGGCGAGCCCGCCGACGTCGTTCAGGTTGACGGTGGGGAGGAAGCCGTTGCCGATCGGGTTGCCGGCGGCGTCGAGGTTGGCCACGAACTCCAGCGCCACCACGTCGTCGTCGTTCTGCAGCCGGACGCCGATGGCCGCGCCGTCGCCGGCGCCGCCCGGATAGACGGTGATGCCGGCCGGCGCCAGCAGCTGGGTGTTCGAGCGGTTGGTGAGCGGCACGGTGATCTCCGGCGGCTGGCTCGGATCGTCGAGCCGCAGCAGCGAGAGGTCCTGGTCGGACTCCACGACCAGGAGCGGGTGGACGCCGATGGGGAGCGCCAGCGGCGGCGTGAAGGTGAAGCGCTGCGGGTGGCCGCCGAAGCTCATCAGCGTGTGCGCGGCCGCGGAGTTGGGGCCGGGCGGCTGCGAGACGTCGAGGACCACCAGCTCGTTGGGGTTGGAGACGAACGGCTGGTTGCTCCCGCTCCCCGGGTAGAGGACCAGCCAGTGTCCGGCCGGATCGATCGCCAGCCCCGCCAGCGGGTCGGTGAGGGCGGTGAGGTCGTAGCGCTGCACGGCCGCGCCCGGCGCGATGACGGTCACCGACGGCGGCTCGGCGCGCTGGTCGTCGCCGAGCGTGGCGCGGTGGCCGCCCGAGACGACGAACAGCTTCGAGCCGTCGGGCGAGGCCGCCGCGTTGAGGATGTCGACCCCCACCGGCACCGCGGTGGCGGTCAGGCTCTGGCCGGCGCCGGGGGTGAGCAGCACCACCCGATCGGCCGGCTGGTCGACGATCGCCACCTCGCTCCCCAGGTTGAAGGCCGGCGGCTGCGGGGCGGTCGGGCTGCCCCAGAACGCGCCGCGCCCGCCGCACCCGGCGGCCAGCGCCGCCGCCCCCAAGAGCCACCTCGCGCGCGTCGGGTTCATGGGGTCGCTCCTCCGTCGGTGCCCTGGGCCCAGTCGACGACGCCGGCGCCGATCTCGAACCCGGTCAGCGTGCGCGCCTGTCCGCTGTCGAGGGCCACGAAGGTGATCCGCCCCTCGGCGTTCTTCTGCGCGACGTAGCCCTCGTTCGCGGTGGCCAGGATGCCGACGGCGATCGGCGGGCTGGCGAGGGCGGTCTTCTGGATCTCGAGGGTGGGGAACCGGCCGACGTAGACGCCGAAGACCTGCTTCTTGTCGTCGCGCTCGGTGACCAGCACGCGGTCGCCGGCCGCCGAGATGGCCACCGACTGCGGCGGGACGTCGGTCTCCTCGAGCTCGGCCGGCAGGTCGCCGGCGAGCGGCACCAGGCTGAAGGCGTTGGTGGGCGTCTGCGACGGGATCCCGGCGTCGGCGGCCGGCGCGGCGCCGCCGTCGGGGGCCGGGGCGCCGCCGTCGGGCGCCGGCGCGGCCGACTCGCTGTGGAAGACCACGGCGTTCTGGGCGTCGGCGCTGGCGAACACCGCCAGCACGGGCGCGTGCAGCTTGATCACCCGGTAGGTCGGCGCGGCGCCCAGGGTCAGCACCGTCAGGCGATCGGTGGCCACCGCGTTGGTGTAGAGGAGCGCGGTCTTGCCGTCGGCGGCCAGCGACGCCGAGCCGACCGTCTGGCCGGCGATGGTGACGTGCTGGACCGCCGACGGGTCGGGGATGCCGCCCGCCAGCGGGATGACCGCCACCTCGGAGGTGTCGCGCACCACGGCGACCGCGCTGGCGCCGTCGGCCGTCAGGTCGAGATCGGTGACCGGGCCCGAGAGATCGATCGACCCCAGCGTGCCGGCGCCGAGGTCGACGATCCCCACCGCGGCGCTCCCCTCGCGCCGCACCACCGCCAGCCGGCCGTCGGGGGTGATGGAGACGTCGCGGGTGTCGGCGTCCTCGGTGGGGTCGGCGGTCAGGGGGACGTTGCCGGTGACGCGCGGGCCGGCGGCCGGCGTGAGGTCGACGACCGACACGCCGTCCTCGGTGACGGCGAAGGCCGCCGAGTCGTCGGCGGCGTAGGCGACGTCGACCGGGCGGAACCCGACGGCCAGGATGGTCTTCGCCGGCGGCGTCGCGGCGAGGTCGATCAGCGTGATCGCCTGATAGCCGGCCAGCGGATCGGCGCCGGAGACGGTGCGCGCGTCGGTCCAGGCCGTCACCCAGCGGCCGCTCGGCGAGACGGCCAGCGCGTTGGCGCCCGCGGCGACGCCGCTCACCGTCGCCTTGTCGACCTGCCCGTCCGCCGCCACGCGCAGGATCGTCGCGTCCTGCGAGAGGACGTTCAGCACCACCACCGCGTCGTCGGTGGCGCTGGGGATGGCGCTCATGTACGTGGGGGCGTTGCCCGCCTCGACGGTGTGCACCTCCAGCGTGTCGCCGGCGACGTAGGCGACGCGGCCGCTGTCCGGGTTGGCCACCCAGATGTAGCGGCCGGTGGCGACCGGCACCTCGTACGAGCTCTCGACCTCCGTCTCCGGCGGCAGCGACGAGCCGCCGGCGCCGCCGTCGAGCGGACCGCCCGAGCTGCCGCCGGCGCCGGTGCCGCTGCCCGGGCCGGCGCCGGCGCCGGTCTGAGACGAGCCTCCGCTGCTGGCCTCCCCGACGCCGGCGCAGCCGGCCGCGGCCCAGGCGAGCAAGACGATCGCGACGATCTTCATGCGCCCCCGGCAACGAGGCAACGCTCGTGCCAGGCGCGCGGCGCGGAAACTCGCGGCCTTCGGCCCGCGCGCGCCCGCGTCGGCGCCGCGAGCGCGACATCCTTGTCAGGATCGCACGGGCCCGCGGTCGCCGCCGGGCGCCGCGTAGCCCGGCTGGGTCGGCTCGTCGCGGTCGCGCGGCGTCCGGCCGCGGGTGTCTTCGATCTCCGCCTCTTCGTGGCGGACGTCGGCGGCGACTTCTCGCTCCGTCGCCTCGATCACCGGGCGGACGACGATCTGCTCGCGCACGCGCGATCGCTTGGTCACCCGGACCTCTTCTTCGTGCAGCGTCAGGTCGAGGGTCTGTTCTTCGAAGGCCGGCGCGGGCGCGCTGGCCGCCTCCGCGTCGGCCATGCTGACGCGCTCGACGACCACGTCCTCGCGCGTGACGGGGACGTGGAAGCGCTTCTCCTCGGTCTTCACGATCTTGTGGATGCGGAGGTGGCCGGTCTCGCGCGACACCTTCTCGATCCCCACCTCCTCCTCCATGAGCGGGATGCGGACCTCCGTGTCCCGGCGCGGGGTCTCGGGCGGATCGGCCTCCGCCCAGGCGGCGGCCGCGCCCCGGCCGTCGCCGGTCGCCGCCGGCGTGGCGGGCGGAG
>DASZVW010000256.1:0-8259 GCA_035546895.1 Polyangia bacterium | reverse complement strand
AGGATGGCGCGGCCGGTGTCGGCCGAGCCGACCGCGTCGTCGGGGCTGACGTAGGCCCAGCGCAGCGCCGCCGAGGCGGCGTCGAAGGCGAAGAAGAAGCGGTAGTCGTGCACGAACGCCAGCCCGTCGCGGAACTGCGGCTTGCCGTCGGCCATCGCGACCCGCCAGAGCACGCGGTTGCGATCGAGCGCCGAGTACTCGCTCTGCTCGGGGTGGTAGTGGTCGTAGTCGTAGGTCGGCCGCACGAACGGCGGCAGGTGCGCGGCCAGGTAGCCGGCGGCGTGGCGCGATCCTCGCGCGGTGTCGCGCCCGACCAGGAAGACGCCGCGCGAGCCGTAGAACATCCCCTCCGGCAGCGCGCGCACGAAGGTGGCCGCCTCCTCGGTCGACAGCACCTGCGCCAGCGGGGCGCCGGTCGTGCCGTCGTAGAGCAGCACGTACTGCGACTCCACCGGCACCGCCACCAGGCCGCCCCGCGCGGCCGGCCCGGCCACCCGCGCCGAGGGGAGCTTGACCTGCCAGCGCGCGGCGCCGGTGGTGAGGTCGTAGGCCGAGAGGAGCCCGGCCTGCCGGCTCTGCGAGGTGTCGCTGCGGGTCACCACGAAGACCGTGGCGCCGTCGATGGCGTAGCCGTAGAGGTGCTCCGACGAGGGGAAGGGATGGCGCCAGAGCACCGCGCCGCTGCCGAGATCGCGCCCCACGATCTCGCCGTTGGGCGTGCTCCCCTTGTCGCCGTGGACGAGCGCGTTCGCGCCGACCTCGACCCGCGTGGTGACGTCGGCCGGCTGGGTCCAGAGCAGCTTCTCGGCCGCCAGGTCGTAGGCGGCGAGGCGCGCGCCGCCGGCGCCGCCCAGGATCAAGAAGGCCAGGCTGCGGCCGGGCGCCGCCGGGGCGTGCGCCCGCGCCACCGCGCCCGCCACGTCGTCGGCGTCGCCGGCGCGCTGGTAGGGGCTGGTCGCGCAGGCCGAAACCGCCAGCGCGAGCGCCGCCGCGCGGAGCATCGATCGCCCGCTCATTCGCGCTTTCATTGCTGCCCCCGCTCGTCGAGCAGCTTCTGGGCTTCCTTCTTGGACGCCCGATCTTCCTTGGCCGGCACGGAGGCGACGTAGTCGACCAGCGCCGTCGTGGCCGAGGGACCGGAGACGCGCCCGATGGTGCGCAGCACGTCGATCCGCAGCTTGTCGGGGACGTCGGCCCGCTTGACGTAGTCGCCGAGGGCGTCGACCACGATGCCGTCGTCGACGGTCCCCGCCAGCTCGGCGATGCGCGGGATCAGGTCGGGGGTGGCCAGCGCGGCCAGCGGGGCCGCCATGCCGCCGTCGCCCATGGCCAGGAGCCGGAACATCCGCTGGGCCGCCTTGGCCTCGTGACGCCCGGCCAGCGCCTCGGCGGCGGCGGCCCGCACGTCGGAGGCGGCGTCGCCCAGCCGCTCGAGCAGCGTCGCCGTGGCGCGCGGATCGTCGACGGTCCCCAGCGCCTTGATGGCCCGCCGGCGGACGTCGGGGGCGCGGTGCCCCGCGTAGAGCGTCAGCGCGTCGACGGTCGCCTGGTCGGCGTGCAGCGCGTGCCCCTCGCCGAGCTTGGCGAGCGCGGCCAGCGCCGCGTGCAGCCGCTCGGGGCCCGCCCCCGCCGCCAGCACCTCGCAGAGCGGCTCGGCGGCCGCCGGCGCGCCCGACCCGCCCAGCGCCTCGGCGGCCTGGATCGCCGCCGCGTCGTCGGGGCCGACCAGCGCCAGCCGCAGCGCCTCCACCCGCTCCGCCGGCAGCGCGGCCGGCGCCGACGCCGCGGTGGCCGCCGGCTTCTTCTCTCGGTGCGCCTTGGCCCGCGGCTTCTCCGTGGCCGCTGGCGCCGACGGCGCGGCCGCGCGCGCGGCGCCGCCCGCCGCCCACACCAGCGCCAGGACCAACCCGAGGCGTTTCAAAGAACGGACCGGGACATCTTACTTGGCGCGCGCATCCGCGTCGGAGAACTCGACCTTGCCACTGTAGTTGGCCCCCTTGCCGAGCAGCCAGAACGTGGTGGTGGCGATGATCTGCCCCCGCGACTCGATGGTCATCTGGTAGTGCTTGCGCACGTCGAAGTCGGGCTTGGTGAGGTCGATGCTCGACCCGAAGATGCGCGAGCCCTTCTCGCGGGTGTACTGCGGGTCGCCGGCCACGAACTTCTTCCCCTGGGTGATGTCGTAGAACTTCACCTCGATCTCGCTGTCGTCGAGCGGGTGGGCGAAGAAGGCCAGGTACTCGAGGTGCCAGGTCCCCTTGTCGTCGCCGTGCTCCTCGACCGGCCAGATCTTGTCGATCTTGGCGTGCTGGATCGCGCTGACGAACGCCCCCTGTGAGGAGAAGTGCATCGGCAGGCGGTTCTTGGTGATGATGATCTTCCCTTTGAAGACGTCCTCCGGCCTGCCGGCCCTGGCCGGGCCGGCGAAGGCCAGCAGCGTGAGGGCGAGGACGGTCCCGAATCGGAGCGCGGATCCCTTGTGCATTCGTAGCTCCTGCGCGACGGCGCGGCGGTTGAAACGGGAGCGATATTAGGCGAAGAGCCCGGCGAAACGCCAGGCTCGTCACACCTCGGCGACGTTTTAAGCGCCGGGGCGGCCGTTGCCGCCGCCGGCCGGGGGCGGGGCCGCGGCGCCCGAGAACAGCGCCTCCAGCCGCGCCGCCTTGGTCGGGTCCATGTCCGACGACTTCTCGCGCGCCAACCGGAGCACGTCGCGGCCGACCAGACGGTAGAGCTCGACCAGCTCGGGCGCGCGCGCGGCCAGGGTCCCCAGGTGGCGCTCGACGGAGGTGACGTCGCCGCGCTCGACCGGCCCGGTGAGCGCCCCGGGCAGCCCCACCTGCGCCAGGTTCTGGACCACGCTGGCCAGGAGCGGGATCAGTACGGGCAAGGCCTGATCCGCCGGCACCCCGGCCTTGATGAGCAGCGACTGCGCGGTGTCGGCCAAGGCGACCACGTAGTTCGAGGCCATCACCGCGCCCGCGTGGTAGAGGGCCAGGTTCTCGGCGTCGAGGAACACCGCCCGCGCCCCCAGCGCCCGCACGATCCGCTTGGCGATGGCGCGCGCCGGCTCGTCCCCCTCGATCCCGAACGCCACCTCGCGCAGCCCCTCGACCGCCACCCGGGCGTCGGCGAAGGAGACCAGCGGGTGCAGCGTCCCCACCGCCCGCACGTGCGGCACCGCCGCCTTGAGGATGGTGCGCGCCGGGTTGGCGCCCGAGGTGTGCAGCAGGATCTGGTCGCGCCGCAGCCGCCCCTCCTTGGCCAGACGCTCGGCGACCTCGGGGACGCGCTCGTCGCGCACCGAGATGATGACCGCGTCCGACTCCGACAAGATGGCCGGGATCTCGCCGGTGGAGCCGACCACGCCGGAGATGGCGCGCGCGGCGTCGGTCAGCTCGACCTGGCGGCCGTGGAGGCCCGTGACCGGGACGCCCGAGCGGACCAGCCGGGCGGCCAGCGCCGTCCCCACGATCCCCGCCCCCATGATGAACACGGAGGGGGTCGGCTCGGCCGGGCCCTCGGCGATCGCACGGGCGTTCACTTCGGCTTCGGACATGTAGCTCATGAGGCAGGTTTATACAGGTTGTGGGCGTGGATGTAATCGAGAACCGCGCGCGGGACCAGACCGTCGACGGGGCGCCCGGCGGCCAGCGCCGCCCGCACCTCGGTCGAGGAGACGCGCGGCAGGGCCAGCTTCCCGGGAACGTCGAACCCGGTCCGCCCGACGACGATGAAGGGGACCGTCCGCTGCAGCTCGTCCGCCGCGTACCAGCTCGGGACCTCCGGGATGAGGTCGGCGCCGATGACCAGCGAGAAGCGCGCGCCGGGGTGCTGTTGCTGCAGCCGCCGCACCGTGGGCAGCGTCCGGCTGGGGGGCTCGAGCGCCTGCTCGACCGCGCTGACCTTCACCCGGGGGCCGAGCGCCGCCGCCGCCCGCTCGCACATCGCCAGCCGGTGCGCGAACGGCGCCAGCGCCTTGCCGAACGGGTGCTCGAACGCCGGCACCAGCCACAGCTCGTCGACCGGCGCCGTCTCCAGCACGTAGAGCGCCGCCATCTGGTGCGCCAGGTGCGGCGGGTTGAAGCTCCCTCCGAAGACCGCGACGTGCATCAGAGGTAGTCGGCGATGAGCGCCGGCCGGCGGTGCTCGGCGAAGGCCCGCTCGAACGGCGCGAACCCGGCGCAGAGCTCGCCCACCGGGGCGCCGGCGTCGATCGCCCGGCGCACCTCGTCGCTCCCGGTCAGCAGATCGATGGCCGGCGGATCGGCGACGAACTCGTACGGCTCCGTGCGCCACCGGAACGCCTCGGGCGCCAGCCGCCGCGCGGTGGCGATGAGCGCGATGCCGGTGGCGTACGGGCGGAAGGCGGCGCGGTCGGAGACATGGAGCTGTACGCCGCCGCACGAGCGCCCGGCGAACTTGTGGAACGTCGGCCGCAGCGACAGCGGCCGGAAGCGGACGCCCGGCAGCGGCAGCTCCTCGCGCGCCAGCTTCGCCAGCGCCGCCACCCAGTCGTACCCGTCGAGGAACGGCGCCCCCACGATCTCGAACGGGCGCGTCGTCCCCCGCCCCTCCGAGAGGTTGGTCGCCTCGAACAGGCACTGCCCCGGGTAGACCAGCGCCGTCGCCGGCGTCGGCATGTTGGGCGACGGCATCACCCACGGCAGCCCGGCCTCGACGTAGCTCATCGCGCGCCGCCAGCCCCGCATCGCCACCACCGTCAGATCCCCCGCGACAGGCCGCGCGAACCGCGCCCCGCCCCAGGGCATCCCGCGCGCGCGCAGCCGCGCCACCTCGCCGATGGTGAGCCCGTGGCGGACCGGGACGGCGCCCAGCCCCACGAACGACTCGCAGGCCTCCGTCACCGTCCCCCCCTCGATGGCCACGCCGCCGAGCGGGTTGGGCCGGTCGAGCACGATCACCGCGACCCCGGCCCGGAACGCCGCCTCCAGCGCCAGCACCATCGTCCAGATGTACGTGTAGTAGCGGCTGCCGACGTCCTGCAGATCGATCACCAGCACGTCGAGGCCGGCGAGATCGGCGGCCGTCGGCGCCAGCGAAGCGAACGTCTCGCCGTAGAGGCTGACCACCGGGATCCCGGTGCGCCGGTCGCGATCGTCGTCGACGCCGATCATGTCCTGCGCCTCGCCGCGCACGCCGTGCTCGGGCCCGAACAGGCGCTCGGGGCGCACGCCGACCTCGATCAACCGGTCGACGATGTGGGTCAGATCCGCCGCCACGCTGGCCGGGTGGCAGAGCACCCCCACGCGCCGGCCGCGCAGCAGGTCCAGCTTGTCGCGGCAGAGGACGTCGAGGCCGCTCTCTACGTTCACGCCCTCACCTTACACCACGCCCGTTGCCCGACGCCTGATCCTTGACCGTCCCGGTCGCCGCCCCGTCGCTCGCCCCCGGTCGCCGGCTCCCGGTCGCACGCCCGCGATCGCCGGCTCCCGGTCGCACGCCCCTGATCGCCGGTCGCCCGGGCGCCGGCCCCCGGTCGCCGGCTCCCGGTCGCACGCCCCTGATCGACCAGGAACCGAGCTCCGTGCGGAATCGAGCGCCGCCCGCTCGAGCTTCCGCGACCCTCCGCACGGGACTTTTTTCGGCGCGTGGGCTGCCTTTTCAAATCGCGAGCGCAGCCCACGCGCCGAAAAAAGTTCGCGCGCGGAGGGAGCGTCAGACCGAGAGGCAGCCTGCGAGACGCGCGCGGCCGGTGGTCGCGCGCGTTCGAGGCGATGAAGGTCAGGGTGCAAGGCCTAGGGCCGAAGGCCCAGGCCAAATTCCCTGGGGCGTGCAAGGCCTAGGGCCGAAGGCCCAGGCCAAGCCGCGCCGTCAGTTGATCGGGATCGGCTTCAGCGTCGCCTGCTCGCCCTGAGTGTTGACCTTGAAGCGGACCATGCGGCACTTCCACTTCTGCTTCAGGCCCCCCTCGATCAACCTCAGCTTGGCGGTGAACGCCTGCACGGTGATCCCCTTGGTCGGCTTCCCCTGGCTCTTGAGCGCCGCCACGTACTCGTTGAAGATCCGCGTGTAGTAGACCGGCTCGGCCTCCTGGGCCAGCGTGGTCGCCTCGGGGCTCGCCGCCGCGGACGGGCCGGAGCCCTCCTCGACCAGCATCTGGTCCGACCGCCAGCGCGAGGTCTCGTCCTGCTCCTCCTCGGGCTCGTCCTCGTTCGGCTCCTCGCGGCCCAGCAGCCGGGCCAGCATGACGTTGAGGCCGTTCGACAGCCCCTCGAAGTCGGGGCCCACCGGCTTGAACTGGTAGTCGATGTTGCCGTTGATGATCTCGGCGACGCCGAGCTCGATCTTGTCGAGCGGGCGGATGAACCGCTGCGCGGTCAGCAGCACGGCCCCCAGCATCACCAGGATCGCCAGCACGCCGAAGCCGATCAGCTTCATCCCCACCGACGACACCGCGTCGAGCGCGTCGGAGATCGAGGCCAGCGTCAGCACGCCGCTCGTCTTGTCGAAGGCGTTGCCGAGCAGCGGCGCGGCCACCGCGGCGTACTCCTTCCCGTCGAGCGTGAGGGTGAAGACCTCCGACGGCCCGCCCTTGGCGAGCGTCTGCTGCCCCCAGGCCTCCGGCGACTGGAACAGGATCTGGTTCAGCGCCTGGGTCTTGTTCCCGTCCTCCTTGGCGTTCTCGCCCGTCCCCTCGGAGACGAAGCTGGAGGTGTGGACCTTGCCGTTGTGGAAGTAGGCGACCTCGGTGCCGAGGAGATCGCGCTTGGCCTGCGCGTCGCGCGCGGTGACCACGTAGCCGACCAGCAGCGCGCCCAGGATGGTGCCGTCCGGCTGGACGATCGGCGCCACGGCGACCCGGGTCATGCTGCCCGAGAGCGTCCAGATGTCCTTGGTCGCCTCGCCGCGCAGCGCGGTGGCCACCGCCGGATACTTGGACCGCAGATCCTCGCCGTACATGGCGTTGACGTTGAGGTCGCGGGCCACGACCTTGCCGCTGCTGTCGACGATGGCGACGATGTCCGCCTTGCGGGCCCCGCCCGTCTGCAGGAAACCGTTGAGCTGCTCGCACTGCTCGAACGCCGCCTGCCGGCGCGCGGTGTCGTCAGCCTTGGAGAAGACGGCGACCACCGCGGGGCGCCGCGCCAGGCCGCCCACCAGGTTTGCGAACTCCAGCGCCTCCAGCCGGGCGATGTCGCCGTGCATCCGCTGGGCGCGCGAGACGTCCGCCTCCACGGAACGGACGGTCGAATCCTTCAGCTCGTGGGTGACGACGCTGTAAATGCCGGCCGTGAAAACGAGTAAGACGATGGCGGCGACAAGCCCGATCTTCATGCGGTGCATGCCTGGCTCCTCTGCTCGGCTTTGGGAAATGGGACGGGGTGGGAAAGCGAACGAAACGGACGAAATGGCGCGCTGTGAGGCCGAAGGACGGCGCCTGATTACACTGAGCGGCCAGGATTATCGGGTAGCGCGGCTGCGCGAGTCAAACTCTGCGGAGACAGCCAAAAATTTGACCGCCGACTCACTTGAGCCTACATGTAGGACATCCCCCGAAGGAGGGCCTCATGCTCAAGAAAAAGACCTCGGATCGCGTTCTCGACCGGCGGGCTCAGCGGCGTGTACATGGACCGGACCGACGGACGAATCGGCGGGTCAACGTCGACCTTTACATGAATCGGTTCCTCGACGGCCAGCCCTATCTCTGTCGGATGGTCGACATCAGCCGCACCGGCGCGCGCCTGCTCCCGATGATCGAGCCCGATCAGAGCCGGGCGCCGCGCTACATGGGCCTGCAGTTCCAGCTCCCCGATCGGGAGGAGGTCTTCACCGCCTCGGGCGAGACCGTGACCCGCGGCGGACGCACGGTCGGCGTGCGGTTCACCAACCTGCCGCCGGACGCCGCCTGGGCCATCGAGTCGTTCCTGAGCTTCGTCTAAGGGCCGATCCGCGGCTCGGCCGCGCGCAAAAACCCGCTCGCTCCGCTCCCGTGAGAGAATTCTTGAGCTCTTTCGCGGGGGCGATCGTCTGTTTCGACGCGGTTCGCTTGACAGGTGCAGGGGCCGTCAGTATGGTCCGCTCTCCCGTTGTTTCTGCTCGCTTTGTCCGCCCATTGCCAGACAAGCGCGCGTGATGTTTGACCGCGCCGGAGGAGCTCAGTGGATCAGAATCGGAAGCCAGGCGTCCCGCCGACCAAGGACATCAGTGATCTCAAGGCCCGCCTCGGCCTGAAGCGGCCCGACGGCGGCCCCGCGCCCGGCGCGATGCCGCCCGGCCCCGGCCGCCCGGCCCCGG
>DASZVW010000255.1:0-6406 GCA_035546895.1 Polyangia bacterium | reverse complement strand
AGACGAAGTGTGCTCCTCGCATGACGACCTCCCGCGCCGACGCGGCGCGGGCGCAGTATCGGCAAGCCGGCCCCGCGACGCAACCTCCGGGTGGGCGAGTCGGGCCGGCACGTCACGTTGGCCCTCCGCGAGCCCCGGTTGGCCGAGCCCGGATCAGCCGCCGTCGTCGTAGCGGATGGAGACGATCTGCAACGCCTCGTCGCCGCCGGGCGTTCGCACGCTGACGGTGTCGGCCAGGCGGCGGCCGAGCAGCGCCCGGGCGAGCGGCGCGGTGAAGGCCACCCGGCCGAGCCCCGGCTCCGCCTCGTCGACCCCCACGATCTGGATCTCGCGGCGACCCTCCGCGCCCTCGACCTCGACGCGCGCGCCGAACCGGATCTCGTCGCGATCGCGCGGCGCGGGGACGACCGTCGCGGCGGCGATCCGTTCTTCCAGCTCGGCCCGCCGCGCCGCGAACCCCTCGGGTCGAGGCTGCGCCGCCTCCAGCGCGCCGAGCTCGTCGCGCAGCGCCTGCAGGCCGCGCCCGGTGACGTAGTTGGGGACGCCGGCGGGGAGCGGCGCGCGCCGTCGGGCGACCGGCGGCTCGGGCGGCGCGTCGTCCTTGGTGAACGCCTTGCTCACGCCGCAAGGATGTCACAAGCCCTCGGGGGTGGTGATCGTTCACGACGGCCCGCGCGAGGCGCCGCCCGCCGTGCGCGACGAGCACCCGGCGCCCCGGCGCGGCTACATCTGGGTCGGCGGCCACCACCGGTGGCGGCACCACCACTACGTCTGGTCGCGCGGTCACTACGTCCGCGAGCGCCCCGGGTACGACTGGGCGCCCGGCCGGTGGGAGCGCCACGAGGACCGCTACGAGTGGCACGACGGCGGGTGGCACCCGCACCGCTGACCGCCGCGCCGATCGCGGCGCCGGACCACGCCGCGCCGTCCGCGCCGTCTTGGTAGACTGGGCCCGATGCCCCTCACCGGCGACAAGGCCCGCGCGCTCGACGAGCGGCTGGCGCGGCTCGGCGTGCGCGCCGAGGATCTGGAGGAGACGTTCGTCCACTCGGGCGGCAAGGGGGGGCAGAACGTCAACAAGGTCGCCACCTGCGTGGTGCTGGTCCACCGCCCGACCGGCATCGCGGTGAAGTGCCAGCGCGAGCGGACGCAGGGGGCCAACCGCCTGGTCGCGCGCAAGATGCTGGCCGACAAGCTCGAGGAGCGGAAGCTGGGCGCGGCCAGCCGGCGGCAGCAGGAGGCGGAGAAGATCCGCCGCCAGAAGCGCCGCCGCTCGCGCCGGGCGAAGTCGCGCATGCTGCGCGACAAGCACGCGCAGTCGGACAAGAAGGCGCTGCGTGGCTCCGTCGGACACGACGACTGAATCGGGCCTCGCCGCCGTCTACGACGCGCTCGCCCCCATCTACGACGCGCTCGGCGGCGCGCGCCCGGTGGGGCTGCTGGCGGCCGAGCGGCTGGAGGCGCTGGTCGACGCGCCGGCCGGCGCGCCCGTCGCGATCCTCGACCTCGGCTGCGGGACCGGGACGTCGCTGCTCGCGCTCCACGCCCGCCACCCGCGCTGGCGGCTCTGCGGCGTCGACCTCAGCGCCGGGATGCTGGCGGTCGCGCGCGGCAAGCCGGGCGGCGGCGGCGTCCTCTGGGCGCGGGCGCGGCTGCCGGGGCCGCTGCCGTTCGCCGGGCCCTTCGACGCCGTGACCGCCTTCTACGACACGCTCAACCACCTGCCGGATCTGGAGGCGCTGGCGGCGACGTTCCGGGTCGCCGCCGCCTCGCTGCGGCCGGGCGGGCTGCTGGCCTTCGATCTGAACAACGCCTTCGGGTTCGAGACCTGGTGGCGGTACCGGGTGGCCCTCGACGTCGAGGGGCGCCACGTCGACACCGCGCTCGACTACGACGCCCGCGCGCGCACCGCGGAGGCGGCGATCGCGCTCGCGCACGGCGGCCGCGAACGCCGCTTCGTCCTCCGCCAGCGCTGCTTCTCCGACGCCGAGGTCGGGCGGGCGCTCGCCGCGGCCGGGCTGGCGCTGGAGGCGGCCGACCCCTGGAGCCCGGTCGATCCGGATAGCCCAAGCAAGACGTGGTTTTTGGCGGCGAAAAAACACGCCTGATCGGTCCGGTCGTTCGAGCATCGCGTCAATTTCGTCAAATCGACATCGATTTTTGAAAATATTTTTCGAAATGCCTGGACGGCTGGGCTGATTCGCCGTAGCTTCTGACCTCGCACTTCAGAAAGCGAGGTTTCCCGTGCCTGCCAATCCAGCCGCCAAGTCCGCCTCCGCCCCCGCCGCCACCACCCCGGCCGCCAAGCCGGTCACCAAGCTGCAGACCGGCGCCGAGGCGCTGATCCGCTGCCTCGAGCGTGAAGGGGTCGAGTACGTCTTCGGGCTGTCGGGCGGGGCCGCGATGCCGATCTTCGACGCCCTCGTCGACTCCAAGATCAAGCTGATCCTCGTGCGCCACGAGCAGGGCGCCACCCACATGGCCGACGGCTACGCGCGCGCCACCGGCAAGCCGGGCGTGGTGCTGGTGACCTCCGGCCCGGGCGCCACCAACACCGTGACCGGCATGCTGACCGCGCTCATGGACTCGGTGCCGATGATTGTGCTGACCGGCCAGACCATCTCGCCGATGCTCGGCAAAGACGCCTTCCAGGAGGCGGACGTGACCGGAATCACCTACCCGGTGGTGAAGCACAGCTACCTGGTGAAGAACGCCAACGACATCCCGCGCGTCACCCGGGAGGCGTTCTACCTGGCCGGCTCGGGCCGCCCGGGGCCGGTGCTGATCGACCTGCCGAAGGACGTGACCAGCGCGCCCTGCAGCGCGCCCTTCGTGGAGAAGGTGGAGCTCCCCGGCTACACGGTGCCGGCGCACCCGGACAAGGACGACACCAGGAAGGCGGCGGCGCTCATCATGCGCAGCCGCAAGCCGGTGCTCTACGTCGGCCACGGCGCGGTGATCGCCGGCGCCGGCCCGGCCATCATGAAGCTGGCCGAGAAACTTCAGGCGCCGATCGTCAACACGCTGCTCGGCAAGGGGGCCTGCCCGGAGGACCACCCGCTGCACCAGGGGATGCTGGGGATGCACGGCACCGCCTACGCCAACAAGACGGTCATGAACTGCGACCTCATCATGGCCATCGGCGCCCGCTGGGACGACCGCATCACCGGCAAGCTGTCGGAGTTCTGCCCGACGGCGACCAAGATCCACATCGACATCGACGTCGCCGAGTTTGGCAAGATCGTGCGCCCCGACGTGTCGCTGGCGGGCGACGCCAAGCTGGCGGTCGAGGACCTGCTGCCGCACGTGAGCGAGCTCGACACCGCCGACTGGCTCAAGGAGATCGCCGACTGGCGCAAGCACTTCCCGCTCAAGTACGCCAAGCGGGGCGGGCTGCGCGCGCAGCACGTGCTCGACCGGCTGGACGCGCTCGGCGGGCGCGACTGCATCCTGACCACCGACGTGGGCCAGCATCAGATGTGGGCGGCGCAGTTCTGCCGCACGATCAGGAATCGGCACTGGCTGTCGTCGGGCGGCGCCGGCACGATGGGCTACGGCTTCCCGGCCGCCATCGGCGCCCAGTTCGCCAGGCCCAAGGAGAAGGTCTGGTGCATCGTCGGCGACGGCGGGTTCCAGATGACGATGCCCGAGCTGGCCACCGCGGCGCTGCACAAGCTGCCGGTGAAGATCCTGATCATCAACAACAGCTACCTGGGGATGGTCCGCCAGTGGCAGGAGCTGTTCTTCGACAACCGGCTCTCGGGCGTCGATCTCGAGGGGAACCCCGACTTCGTGAAGCTGGCCGGCGCCTACGGCATCAAGGGCTTCCGCATCAAGCGCCCGGCCGAGGTCGACCGGATCCTGAAGGCGGCGATGGCCTGGAACGAGGGCCCCTGCCTCGTCGAGGCCGAGGTGATCAAGGAGGACAACGTGTTCCCCATGATCCCCGCCGGCGCCGGGTTGAAAGACATGCTCATCGAACGCCCGAAGCAAAAAATGGCCAAGCCCGAAGGGAGCACCTAGGCGCTCGCTTCGCTCGCTTCGCGGGAGGGTGTCCCCTCCCGCGGGCCCACCCCCCGGAGCGCGGGAGGGTGGTCCCTCCCGCGGGCCCACCCCGCTCAGCGCGCTGCCGGCGCGGCGAAGCCGCGCCTCCCGTCGATTGAATCGCTCGCGATGCTCGCTCTGACTCTCCAGATGTTGAAGACCAGATGTTGAAGAAAGGACGATGACGATGTCCGCCGCCGCTCACATTTCGCCGATTCTGCAGACCGCGCCGTTGCACACGCTGTCGCTGCTGGTGCGCAACAAGCCGGGGGTCCTGGTGCGGGTCGCGCTGGTGTTCGCCCGGCGCGGCTACAACATCGAGAGCCTGGTGGTCAGCACCGACGTCGCCAACGGCGATTTCTCGCGGATGACCATCACCTGCAGCGGCGATCCGGAGACGCTGGAGCAGATCATCAAGCAGGCGACCAAGCTGATCGACGTCGTCACCGCCTTCGATCACACCGGCCAGTCGGTGTACGAGACCGAGGTGGCGCTGGTGAAGCTCAAGTGCAAGGTCTCCGCCCGCACGGAGCTCCTGCAGATCGCCGAGCTCTACAGCGCCAAGGTGGTCGACTACGGCGTCGACTCGCTGATCGTGCGCATCGTGGGGGCGGCCGAGAAGCTGGACGTCTTCCTCAGCCTGCTGCGCAACTACGAGATCGTCGAGCTGGTGCGCTCCGGGAAGATCGCCATGACCCGGGGCCTCGGCACCACCTGACGGGCGCGCCGACGTATAAAGGGCGGATGTACGTCCCGCCCTCGTTCAGCGAGACGGATCCGGAGCGGCTGCTGGAGCTCGCCGCCCGGCATCCGTTCGCCACCGTCGTCACGCCCACGCCCGGCGAGCTCTGGGTCTCGCACGTCCCGCTGCTGGCGCGGCGGCGCGCGGGCGGGGTGGCGCTGGTCGGGCACCTGGCGCGCGCCAACGGCCACTGGCGGGCGCTGGAGGCGGCGGCGCCGACCACCGCCATCTTCCACGGCCCGCACGCCTACGTCTCGCCGACCTGGTACGCCACCGCGCCCGCGGTCCCGACCTGGAACTACCTGGTGGTCCACGCGGCGGGGCGGCCGCGCGTGGAGCAGGATCCGGGCGCGCTGGCCGCCTTGCTGCGCGAGGTGACGGCGCGGTTCGAAGGCCAGGCGCCGGACGCCTACCGCGCCGAGGCGCTGCCGGCGGACTTCGCCCGCTCGATGCTGGAGGCGCTGGTCGGCTTCGAGATCGCGGTCGAGCGCTGGGAAGGGAAGGTGAAGCTGAGCCAGAACCGCAGCCTCGAAGATCGCCGGGGCGTCGTCGCCCACCTCGAGACCTCCGGCGACGCCGACGCCCGGGCCATCGCGGCGCTGATGCGCGGCGCGATGTGATCCCAGTGCAGCACAATTACAATTTCGCGAACCCGATCGAGGAGGTGCGCGCTCGCCTAACCGATGCGCACGACGGCGAGGCGATCGACGCGGCGGTGAACGCGGCGACCCGCAAGGTGCGGCCGGCGACCGCGCGGAAACTGAAAGCGAGCCGTGCCGGGCGCCGTCCCTGAGGCCGTGAAGGTGCCCGGCTTCCGTCCGGCGCAGATCTACGCACCGGGGCCATTCATCAAGTTCGTCCTCAAAAAATAGCGGCCGCCGCGCGGCTACTCGTCCGAGGTCGGGCCGCGGCGGCGGTGGCGGCGGTAGCCGCTGGTCCCCTCGGCGGCGCGCAGGCGCGGCTGGCGGGCGACGATGTCCTCCGCCTCGTGCAGCAAGACGCGGACGCGCGGCCCGGCCATCCGGCGGGTCAGCTCGTAGAGGCGGCCGCGGTCGCCCGCCTCCTCGGGGAAGTTGACCAGGTCGCCGAGCTCGACCGCCAGCCGCTCGGCCAGCAGGCTCAGCGTGTGCGCGGTGGGGCGGACCAGGCCCCGCTCGATGTTGGAGAGGTGCCCCTTCGAGCTCAGCTCCGATTCGTAGGCGAGCTGCTCCATGGTCAGGCCGGCCTCCTCGCGGAGCTGCCGGATGCGCGCGCCGATCGACAGCGAGAGCGCGTCGGGCTTGGCTCGGCGAGGCACGCCGTGAGGCTATGGCGCGGCCCGGAGGGACGCGTTTGTCGAGACAAACACTTGAAACCGTGGAATCTTTTCGGGGGCTCGGGGGGCGGCAGTGTGTCACGAGAAGGGTTTGTCTTGACAAACAATTCGGAGAAGCGCTGAAATTCGGGGGTGGTCATGAAGACGGGAGTCGTCCCCGAGGCCGCCGGGTTCCCCTACCTGGTGGTCGTCGAGGGGGAGGGGGCCGGGCGCGCGTTCGCGCTCAGCAAGGCGACGACCACCATCGGGCGCGATCCGGCCGGCGACATCGTCGTGCCGCACGCGACCGTCTCCTGGCACCACGC
>DASZVW010000254.1:0-7299 GCA_035546895.1 Polyangia bacterium | reverse complement strand
GAGGATCTCCATCTCCGTATCCGTCAAACCGAACCCGGTGTAGGCGCTCGCGATCTGAGGGGTCAGCGCCTCCTCGTTGGGGAGGTAGATCTTGGTGGGGCAGGCCGACAGAATCGTCGGGAGGATCGGGCTCTGGGCGGCGTCGGCGATCTCCTGCGTGGCCAGGACGGCGTAGACGTTCTTCTTCCGTAGCGTCTTGAGCCAGTCCTGCAGGCGCAGCATGAAGATCGGGTGGCGCAGGAAGAGCCAGGCCTCGTCGAGGATCATCAGCGTGGGGCTTCCATCGAAGGCGCCCTCGACCCGATGAAAGAGATACTCGAGCGCGGGGACGATGACCTCCGGACCGAGACCCATGAGGTGGCCCATCTCGAAGTGGAGCCAGGAGGAGAGCCGGAGCTGGTCGGTCTCCGCGTCGAAGATCTGCCCGAACCGTCCGCCATTGGGGTCGATGGTGTAGGGCTTGATGACGGCCCCGAGCTCCTGCCCGAGGAGGCCTATGAGAACGGACAGGGTGCGATGGCGCTGGGGCGTGCTCGCGAGGTTGGTGATCTCCTGCGCGACGCGCGCTTTGATCGTTGGCGTCAGGGGGCAGTTCTGGGCGGCGAAGAGGTTGAGAACGAACTGCGTCGCCCAGAGGCGCTCGGCTCTATCATCGATTCGGGCGAGCGGCTGGAAGGCGAGACCGGCGGCTTCGCTTCCGGGTTCGTAGTAGGAGCCCCCGACGGCGAGTGTCGTGGCGCGCGCCGAGCGATCCTTGTCGAAGATGACGACGCGAGCGTTCGGGTATCGAAGAAACTGCAAGGCGAGGATGCCGAGGAGCGTGCTCTTTCCGGCTCCGGTCGGCCCCACGATGAGGGCGTGGCCGACATCCTGCACCGCCAGATCGAGACGAAACGGCGTGTCGCCGCCGGTGCTGCAGTGGAGGTGGGGCGTCCCGACGCCTGACACCTTTTCGAGGTGGGCATTTCCGTCGGAGCCGGCCCACACCGCAGAGACTGGGATGAGCTGGGCGAGGTTGACCGTGTGGAGGATGGGGCGCCGGACGTTCGCGTAGACGTTTCCGGGGTGGCTGCCGAGCCAGGCGTCGCGCGAGTTGATCGTCTCGTCTTTGACGGCGAAGCCGCGGCCCTGGATGACCTGCTTGACCGCCTGCATCTTGCGGCGGGCCACGTCGAGCTGCCTGTCCCATACGGTGACCGTTGCCGTCAGGTAGCCGAACGTCGCGGCGTCCTCGCCAAGCAGGGTGAGCGCGGCGTCTGCGTCGGCCGACTTCGAGAGCGCCGATCCGTCGACGAAGGCGGAGTCGTGCTTCATGGCGTGCTCTTTCAGAAGGGTGGCGAAGCCCTTCTGCTTCTGGAACCACCCCTTGCGGTACTTCTGCAGCTCCGCGGTGGCCGCCTCCTTCCCGAGGAAGATGAACCGGGTGACCCAGCGGTACTCGAGAGGAAGCTGGTTGAGGCCATCGAAGATCCCGGGATAGGCGGCGGCTGGAAACGACGAGAGCGTACAGGTCGGGATGTAGTGTTCGCCGAGCAAGGGGATGTCGCCCGGCGTGAACGCCATGTCGGGAAGTATCCCGTCGAGATACATCGGTACCGCCGGGCGGACGATTCGATGGCGATTGATCGAGATCGTCGAGTGCAGGTACGTCAGCGTCTCGTCGTCATCGAGCTCCCTGACGTGCGGGAAGACGCCGGCCATGATGTCCACCAGCTCGCGCACTTCCTTGCGAAACTGCGCCACGAGCTCCAGGGCGTCGCCACTCTGCTTCCCGCCGTTCGGGTCCTCGTAGAAGAGCGCCTCGGCGCGGCGGCTGGCCGTCGAGGGCGGAGACCAGACGAAGGTCAGGTAGTAGGTGGACTCGAAGCGGGTGCCCGCGCGCTGAAAATCGTTCCGGCGTTCGACGTCGACGATCCACGACGCCACGTTCGGCCAGGTGGACCGAGGGTACTGGTCGGCTTCGCGCCGCTGCGCTTCGACGAACAGCGCCCAGCCGGACCCGAATCGGCGGAGGGCGTTGTTGAGGCGGGCGATCGCCGAGACCAGCTCCGCCGGGCTGGAGCTGGCCAGGTCTGGTCCACGAAAAGCGAGCGTCTTTTGAAGGACGCCATCCTTCTGGAGGACGGTCCCCTCCTCGACGAGCGCCGCCCAAGGCAGGAGGTCAGGAAGTCGATGGGTGGGCTGGCGGTATTCGCGTAGGGAGAACATGGGCCGCTCGCTTCGCGGGCGTCAGGGTTCCAGTCGTCGTTGCGCGCGCAGCGCGCGCTTGAACACTTCGAAGAAGTCGGGGTCGCGTCTCGTGAGGAAGACGAAGACCAGGTGGACCGCGAGCTGAATGGGCAAGAACCAGAGCTGATAGAGGCCGAGGATCACCACCATCCCCGGCGTCCAGAGCAGGATCGCGAAGTTACGCGGCAGCCCACCGATCAGAATCGGCTCGGTGAGCGAGCGGTGGATCGGAACTTCGAAACCCTCCGGCAGCTGCGGCACGGTGCCCTCCTAGAGCGCCAGGCCGCCGGAAAAGCCCAGCAGCGAGATGCCGAAGCTGCCAGCGGTAAAGGCGATGCTAAGGCCGAGGATGATGCCGATGAACTTCTTCATCGCGTGCCCGCTCTCGGAGAGGGCCATCCCGAGACCCGCGGCCGCGATCGCGACGATGCCGATTCCCTTCGCGACGGGGCCCGTCAGCGACGAGACGAGCTGCATGATCGGCCCCTCCCAGGGCATGCCAGCGCTGGCGGCGAACGCGCGATCGGCAACGCAGACGAGGATCGCGGTGAGGACGCTGGTGAAGATGGTGCGGGACTTGCGGAAGATCTGGTGGGCGGCTTTGGTGGTCATGTCGATGGCTCCGTGACGGTGGTGGTGGCGGGTGGGATTGGAAAAGGGACGCGCCGGACGCCGCCAGGCCGTTGGGCGGCGGCGCCCAAAGCGTATTAGGCGCCGATCTCGTCGTCGGCCGGGCGGTCGGCCGGCGGCGGCTCGGCGCCTGGCGGCAGCTCGTCGTCCGCTCCCGCCCGCCGGTCCAGCAGGGCGTAGTCGGAACCGCGGACCTCGAACGAGAGGCGTTTCACGCCGTCCTTCTCGTACGAGTGGCTCCGGATGCTCCCCTCGATCTCGACCAAGGATCCCTTGTGCAGGAACTCGGCCAGCTGCTTCGCCTGCGGACCGAAGAAGACGACCTGATGCCACTCGGTTCGCTCGTGAGGCTGTTCGTCCCTACCCTTCCAGCGCTCCGTGGTTGCCACGGAGAAGCGGGTGATGGACGTTCCGCTGCTGGTCTGGCTGGTGTCGGGATCTCGGCCGACGAAGCCCCTGAGCTCGATCCTGTTCTTGGTTTTCATGGCATCGGGTCCTTTCGCGACCCTTCTCGGCAACGCCACGTCGAAACGGACGAAACTCTTTTCGGCGAACCGCACGGACGCAACCACCCGCCCCCCTCAGCGAGCGCCTCCCCGGCAGCCCTGATCGTGGTTGCCGCCCGGTGTTCCACACCGGGGACACTTGGGTGGGTGGAGGAGGTCCGGAAAGTATTGGCGAAGGTGTCGGCCGAGCGGCGATCGTTCGAAGCCGTCCGTGCACTCGCCGTGAAGCCAGGCCTTGAAGCGCGCGATGTGAACACACCGTCCATCGACAGGCAGATGGCAGTGGAGGCAGTGAGAGCGCGCGGCTGGGCGGCGGAGGGCACAGTCGGGACACGTGCAGGCAGTCCAATCAGCGGTGAAGGCGTCCGCGCGGCGCGCGCGCCCGCAGACGGTCGCGCGGACCATGTGTACGGGTCTGGCGGGCACGGCCCTCAGAGTGTATACTGAACGCCTGAACAGTTCGCGAGTCGAGTCGCCTCTCCTCGTCGGTCGGGGTCGGTGATCGGCGCACGGCGCCGGTGTCACTGGTCCTGTGCTTCCGATCTTGCGTCTACCGGGCTTGCCCTCCCCCCCTCGGGCCACACAACTCTCGTCGGCACGGCTTTAAGACAACACAGCTACTTCCTTCCGCCCCGCGGTTCGCCGCCGAAGCTAGCTCGGCGCCACCATACGGAGCTCCCGCCAGTGATTTCGATTTTTTTAGCCCAACAGAGTCGATTTCGACGGAATGATCGAGATGGTCTCCGTTTGGGGAGGACAACAACTAGGAACCGCAGAACGGATGGGGAGACTGCCGTGACGCTAACGACGCAAGACTGGCTCCACCTCAATCTCGGGATCGCGCCTGGTCGGCAAACTCCGCAAGCGGCTCTCGCCATCGGCAAGCCGCCCTCCACGTCCGAAGACTTCCGACGTGAGATCATCGACTTTGACTCAGAGAGCACGGAGGGAGTGGCTTTCTTCGCCTTTGCCGCCGGCGCCAACGGCCTTTCGAAGTTTCAGGACATCCCTTGGCCGAAGGGAAAAGCGCCCGTAGCAGCCCCTCGCGTGCCTGGACGCGGCTCTGGCCCCCTGCCAACTGCTGACATCTTGCTCGTGACCTGGACGGCGGACGAAGGCCACGCCCTCAGCCGTGTCCTGACCCCTGGATTCGATAGCCGGGACGACTGGAAACCCTATACCCACCACTTCTCGAGCATCTCGAAGCGCATGCGGAAAGGCTGCCCTGCGCTCCAAGCCGGCCGCCTCGGCACCTACTGGTTGACGAAGATCGCTGGGAAGAAGGTGCTCTGCTTCAAATCGGACTCGCATCTATCGCAGGACGGCCCTCTTATGCCGAACTTCGACGTGTGGAAGCAGATCATCACCGAGGTGCAACCATCGCTCGTCATCACCACCGGGACGGGAGGGGGCATCGGCAAGCAATGGGAGGTCGGTGACGTCATCGTCAGCCCGATCGTGCGTTTCGACTGTACGTCGAAGTTCAAGAACCAGAGCTTCGCCCACGCGAGCTTTCGATCGAACTATTCAGTTCGGCAGACGAACTTCAAAGCTGCGACCACCCTCTTTCGGGCCAATGCGAGCCAACTTCCGAACACGAACACTCGAAAGATTCCCCGAATCGCTGTTTCCGGAGGCCTTGCCACCTCGATCGTCACGACGGACTTCTTCGGGTTCGACAACGTCGAGGACTCGTACCACCTACAGGGGCTGGGCGACCTCAGCGAGATGGGTGATGCAGTACTGGGTAGTGTGGCGCAGGGAATGGGGAGCAAAGCACCTAAGTACGTCGCGGTTCGGAACGTGTCCGATCCTCAGATCAACGAGCCGAACGTGCCCCTCAGGCAGCAGGGGAGCGACGCCACGAAGATCTACAAGGGCTTCGGTCGCTGGTCATCTGTCTGCAGCGCTATCGTTTGCTGGGCGCTCATCGCCTGATCGTCGTGACCTGACTCCGGAGGGAAGAGATCGTGCCATCTGCAAAGCTCACCAGAGACAACATTCCCACGCGTCTTCTCGACGCCAAGCTCGAGGCGGTCGGCCGGTTTCTCCACGCAGAGCCCGCAGAAGAGCCGAGACCGCTGACGTACACGGCGAGCGCGCGCGCCTCGGAGAATCTCGTCGGGATCGGGGTCGGCTTCAAGATCTCCAAGGGAAAGGTCAGGCCGACTCATGCGGTGCGATTCTACGTGGTCTCGAAGATCCCCCCTTCTGCGATTCCAGACGAGCATCTGCTCCCGCGCTCGATTGGGGGGCTGCCGACCGATGTGATCGAGACGGGCCTCTTTCAAGCATTCGCGGTCCCCGCCGGGCAGAAACGCATCCGTCCAGCGAAGCCCGGGTGCTCCATCGGATTCCAGTTCAGCGGAGCCAAGGCCGAGTTTGTGATGGCGGGTACGTTCGGGGCCGTCGTCGCCGACAGCAGCAACACGCGATACATCCTCAGCAACAACCACGTCCTCGCGAACGAGAACACTCTCCCGCTTGGCTCCCCCATCTTTCAACCCGGGCTTCTTGATGGAGGAAAGCCAGCGACCGACACGATTGCCGCACTCACCAAGTTCATTCCCATCAAGTTTTCCGGAGCCAATCACGTCGACTGTGCCATCGCGAAGCCCACCTCGCCGAAGCTCATCAGCCCGACAGTCCTTCCGAAGGTGGGAAAGCTGGCGAGCTCGACACCCATCGCGGCCGTTGTCGGCATGAAGGTCCACAAGACGGGACGGACCACCGGATACAGAACCGGGGCGGTCTTCGACGTCAGCGCCGACGTCAAGGTAGGGTATGACGCAGGAACGGCGACGTTCCAAAACCAGGTTTTGGTTCGGGGAGATACGCCCCAACCGTTTTCCGACTCCGGCGACTCCGGCTCGATGATCGTCGATCGGCAGACTCAACGTGCGACGGCGCTTCTATTTGCCGGCTCGACCGCGTACACGATCGGCAATCACATGTCCGATGTCCTGGCCGCGCTCGGCGTTACCCTGGTTACCTGAGCTGCATTCCGCCGACTGACTGGTACACTTTCTGGGTGCGTGCCGAGGAGCTTGCCGACCGAAAGCGCTCCCTCTCGCCGAAGCTTTTGGGGATCCCAGGCGTCTCGGGAGTAGGCCTTCGCGAGGGTTCTCTGGCGATCTATCTGGAGTCAGAGGACGGTGGCACGAGGCAAGCCGTGCAGTCCCTAATAGACGCAGAGCAGCCGGGGACGCCGATCGCTTTCCACATAACCGGAGCCTTCCGGAAGGAACCAGATAGCGCCCGCTGAGACTCTGGCTCGGGCACTCGACAGATAGGTGCCGCGGCCGAGGCCTCACCGTTTTCCGAACACTTGGCCCGTGACCAGTTTTGCGCGGGTTATCGATCGAGGCCGCGTCCGCGACCGAGCTCCCGTCGAACCGCCTCAGCCCGCTCGCGACCGAAGAGGTGGTCGACGACCTCGACGAAGTTGAGGTTGATTCGTCGAGGATCAGCCACCACGTGCGTCATCTCGCTTTTCCATCGCGAGCGTAGAACCTCGAAGACCAGCGGCTGGCCGCGGTGAATCTGATCGATCACCTCGACGTCGTGCTGATACCCCCGAAGCGTCTTCATGAGCACGAGGTCGTGCCGCTCGGGAACCACTACCGTCAAGCGTTTTAGGGGCAGCCCGCGAATGGGGACCAAGCGGTCCTCGAAGTCGTGGGGTGCGTCTGCGACTGCGGCGAAGGAGACGGGAATGTTGAGCCCCGTCGAGCGCCGAGCGAGCTCTACGGCCTTCTCCACGGCGGGGGTGAGCGGATGGAAGGTGTCGATGTCGTCGGTTGCACGGGTCGCGCCATAGGCGAGCGCTGCCGCGGCTCCGCCGATGACCAGGATCGAGGCGGGCTCGGTCAGAGCCGCGTCGATCGCCTCGACGAAGTGTTCAAGTTCCGCGGGTGAGTGGCGACGCACCGAA
>DASZVW010000253.1:0-3817 GCA_035546895.1 Polyangia bacterium | reverse complement strand
GTCGGGCGTGGGCGTCGGGTTCGGCCCGGGCGATCCGCTGGTCCGCCCGTTCCCCCGCCTCTTCCCCGACGTGGCCGGCGTGGTCGGCGGCGTGGTCGCCGAGGCGGCGCCGCAGCCGCTGGCCGTGCTCCCCGAGCGGCTCTCGATCTACGGCGCCGACGCCGAGCTCCCGCTCGCCGAGCTGCCGGTCCCCGCGCTGCCGCGCCTCCTGGCGGCCAACGGCGCCGCGCCGGTGGCGGGGATGCGGATCGACGCCGCCGAGGGGCTGTCGCTGTCGCTGGCCGGCGCGGCGGGGGCGCTCGTCGAGCTGCGCCCGTTCGGCGCCACCGTGGCGGTGAGCTGCGCGGTCCCCGCCAACGCCTCGACCGAATCGGTGGTGAACGTCCCCCACGCGCTGCTGGTCCACCTGCCGCGGGCCCGCGTCGCCGGCGGGGGCGTGCCGGTCTCGATCGAGGTGGCGCGGCGGATCCGCGCGCGCGAGCCGCTCCCCCCCGCGGGGGCGCGCGTCTCGATCGAGGTCCGCTCGGCCGTCGCGGCGGAGCTCCGCCCGTGAGCCCCAGCCCGGTCCGCCGCGACACGCGCCAGCACGCGCGCGTCGAGCTCGAGATCATGGTCTCGATCACCGACGCGGCCCGCAAGCTGCGGCGGCCGATCCGCTTCTCCTCGACCGACCTGTCGAGCGGCGGGGCGTTCCTGCGCGCCGACCTGCTGTTCGAGGTGGGCGAGGTGCTGGACATCGAGTTCCGGCTGCCCACCGGCCGCCAGATCAAGACCCAGGGGCGCGTCGTCCGCGTCACCCGCGGCGGCCCCAAGGATCGCCTCTCGGGGATGGGGATCGAGTTCGTCGACCTCTCCGCCGAGGACCGCGCCGCCATCGACACCCGGGCGTCCTAGGAGACCGCAGGAGAATCGTTCATGGCCGAGACGCTGGAAGAGCTGACCTACGACTACGAGGACGAAGGGACGCTGGTCCGCAAGGAGCTCGACCGCGCCGTCCTCAGCAAGGGGAGCTGGGCGACGATCATGTTCCTGTTCCAGGAGCTCGATCGGCAGAAGGGGAAGTTCCGGCCGCCCAAGATGGCGATCGTCCGCTTCAAGAAATCGAAGGGGAGCTACCGCAAGCAGTCCTCGTTCAACATCTCGAACGAGAAGCAGGCGCGTCAGATCGCCGAGGTGTTCGAGCGCTGGTACCCCAAGATCGCCGAGGTGACCGCCGAGTCGGCGGCCGAGGGCGGCGATGACGACGGCGACGACGACGGCGCGGGCGGGGACGACTGACCCCCGTCGCGCTGTTCGTCAACCCGCGCTCGCGCGCGAACCGGCGCAACCCCCGGGTGGCGTCGCAGTTCCAGGCATTGCTCGGCGAGCACGGGCGCGTCTACGCCCCCAAGACGCTGGAGGAGCTGGACGCCGACGCCGCCTCGCTGGTCGCCCGCCCCCCGCAGATCATCGCCGTCCACGGCGGCGACGGGACGCTCCACCGGGCGGTGGCGGCGTTCGGCAAGGCGTTCGGCGAGGCCCCCATCCCCCCCCTCGCCATCCTGGGGGGCGGGACGATGAACGTGGTCAGCGCCTCGCTCGGCATCCGGCAGCGGGCGGCCCCGTTCCTCTCGGCGATCGTCGCCGCGGTGGGCGCCGGCCGGCCGCTGGAGACGCTGCGGCGCCGCTGCCTGCGGATCGGCGACACGCTGGGCTTCATCTTCGGCAACGGCATGATGGCTAACTTCCTCGACGAGTACTACGGGGCCGGCGAGTACGGGCCGGCGCGGGCCACCTACCTGCTGCTGCGCTCGGTCGGGTCGGCGCTCATCAACGGGCCGTTCATCCACAAGATCTTCAAGCGCTTCGAGGGGACGGTGGAGGTCGACGGCCAGACGCTCGAGCGGACGGTGTTCATCGGCGTCGGCGCGGCCACCGTCCGCGAGGTGGGGCTCGGCTTCAAGCTCAACCACCGGGCCGACGAGGACGTCGAGCGGTTCGGCGTGCTGACCATCCACGGCCGCCCGGTCCGCCTGATCCCCGACTTCTGGGGCGTCTACCGGGGGCGGGGGATCTCCCCCAAGCGCTCGTTCAGCGCCGTCGCCTCGGTCATCAAGGTGACCCCCAAGAGCGGCCAGATGACCTACACCATCGACGGCGACCTCTACCGGGGCGAGGGGAGCCTGACCATCTCGGTCGGCCCCCACATCCACTTCGTGCGGCCGCCGGCGCTCTCCCTGCTCGCCGACGCCCGCCGCGCCCCGGCCCTGCCGCCGGCCGGGCCCCCGGCGCCGAGCTCGGCCGAGTCGGCGCGTTGATCGCGGCTCTCCGCCGCGATACGATTGGTCCCTCCCGATGAGCTCGTCGTTTCCGATGGACGGCATGCGGGTCCGCTTCGCGGGCGACTCCAACGTCGGGATGAAGCGCGCCCACAACGAGGACGCCTTCTACCTGCCGGAGAGCGAGCGGCTGGCGATCGTCGCCGACGGCATGGGCGGGCACGCCTCGGGCGAGGTGGCCAGCCGGATGGCGGTCGACACCATCGTCGGCTTCTTCAAGGCCACCCAGGACGACCAGCAGATGACCTGGCCGTTCAAGATGGACCACGGCAACCGCTACGACACCAACCGGATGGTCACCGCCATCAAGCTGGCCAACCTCAAGATCCACGAGCAGGCGCAGAAGGACCCGCGCTGCCACGGGATGGGGACCACCGTGGTCTCCACGCTGTTCGCCGACCGCGCGCTGGTCATCGGGCACGTGGGGGACAGCCGGCTCTACCGGCGGCGCGACGGCGCGCTCAAGCAGCTCACCGAGGACCACTCGCTGCTCAACGACTACATCAAGATGAAGAACCTCTCCCCGGAGGAGATCGCCTCCTTCCCGCACAAGAACGTGATCGTGCGGGCGCTGGGGATGAAGGACACCGTGCAGGTCGACGTCCACGTCGAGCAGCCGATGCTGGGCGACGTCTACCTCCTCTGCTCGGACGGCCTCTCGGGGATGATCAAGGACGAGGACATCGCGGCCATCGCCGAGGCGGAGAAGGACCTCGACGTCATGTGCGAGAAGATGATCGCCGAGGCCAACAAGAACGGCGGCGTCGACAACATCACCGTCGTCGCCGTCCGCGTCGAAGAAGCCTAGGCTTCGACGGCCACCACGCCGGCCGGCGTGACGACGGCGTCGGCGATGTCGCCCGCCGCCGTGGCGCCCGACCAGACCACCGCGCGGCGCAGGCGCGCCCCGGCGGCCACGCGCGCCCCGGCGCCGACGACCACCTCCGGGCCGACCTCGGCGCCGGCGGCGATCTCCGCGCCGGCCGCGATCCGCACCGGCCCCACCACCCGGGCCCCCGCCGCCACCCGCGCCCCGGGATCGACGCCGGTGAGCGGCCCCGGCGGATCGCGCAGCAACGTCGGCTCGCGCAGCAGCGCCAGGTTCCCCGCCAGGTAGCGCGCCGGCGTCGAGTGCTCGGCGAAGTAGCCGCCCAGGGTGACGGCCCGGATCGTCTCCCCGTCGCGGAGCGCGGGGAGGTAGGCGTCGCGGATCAGATCGCAGAAGATCGGCTGCAGCCGCTCCATGAGCGCCGGCGCCAGCACCTGCACGCCGGTGAACATCCGCAGCGTCACCGCCCCTTCGGGCGCGCGCGGCGAGCGGACGTCGAGGATGCTGACCACCCGGCCGGTGGCGTCGACGCCGATCGCCCCCCAGCGCTCCGGATCGGGGTCGTCGCGCAGGAGCATCGTCGCCGCCGCGCCGGGATGTTCCACCTGCGCCGCCAGCAGCGCCGGCAGATCGAGATCGGCGACCACCTTGGCGTTCATGACCAGCGCCG
>DASZVW010000252.1:0-3491 GCA_035546895.1 Polyangia bacterium | reverse complement strand
GATCAGATCGCCCGGGCGGAACCCGGCGCGCACCGCCGCCGCGGCCGCCGTCCAGTCGGCGTCGGTCGGCGCCAGCGACGGCGCCACCAGCGCGACCGCCGTCTCGACGATCGCCAGCAGCGGCACCGCGACGGCCACCGCCAGGGCCAGGCGCTTGGCGCCGGTCGGCGAGGTGGCGGGGCGGGATTCCACGCGCGGGAGACTATCAGCGCGCGGCTCGCCTGGCACGGGGCAGCGACACCGCTCGACGGAGCGGCGGCGTGATCGGCAGCCCATCCGCGGCGCCGGCGCCCGTCAGCTCGGCGGCGCATTCGGCGCAAAGGCCGCTATAGTCGGCGGGATGTCCGACGACGCCCCCCCGACGCGCGGCCCGGTTTACGTCGCGCTCCTCTGGCTCCCGCTCGCCGCGCTGGGGATCGGCGCCAAGCTCTACGAGGCCGGCACGCTGGGCGCGCTCCGCGGCCCGCTGAGCCTGCTCGCCGTCAGCGGGCGCGATCTGATCTTCTTCGGGCTCGGCTACTGCTTCTGGGTGGCCGCGCTGCGGGCGCCGCGCGGTCGGGCGCGGCGCGCCGCCACCCTGCTCTTTCATCTCCTGGTCCCGCTGATGGCGGTCTTCACGGCGGTCGACCTGGCGTTCTTCGTCGTCACGGGGACGCTCGGCGACTGGTACCTGCTCAAGGAGGGGCTCAAGGGCTTCTTCGCGCTGCGGAACCTCTACCTCAGCCAGCTCACGGTGGGCCGGGTGGCCGGCCTCCTCCTCCCCTGGGCCGCGTCGGCCGCGCTCTGGTACGTCGACCGCCGGCGCCGGCGCGGGCGCGCCGCCTCGGGGCCTACCCCGAAGGCGCTGCGGCTCGGCTTCGGGGCCGGCGGCGCGCTGGCAGCGCTCGGCCTCCTCGGCTCGCTGGCCACCGTGCCGGGCGGGATGCGGGCGCTCCGGCGGAACGCGGTGGCCGGGATGGCCACCGACATCGCCGAGGACGCCTTCGCGCACGTCGGCCGGCGGGCGCTCAAGCGGCTCGACCCGAGCTGGATGGCCGCGGCCATCGACGGCCCGACCGCGCTGGTCCGCGAGGGGAGTCCCAAGACCAAGAACGTGGTGCTGATCCTCCTCGAGTCGACGGGCCTCGAGTACACCGGGCTCCCGGGCGGCAAGTACGACAACACGCCGAACCTGGTCTCGCTGGCCGCGCGCGGCGCCTTCGTCGAGAAGGCCTACACCGTCGTCCCCCACACCTCGAAGTCGCTGGTCTCGATCCTGTGCGGCTTCTACCCCAAGCTGTCGCCGGAGATCGCCGAGGCCAGCCCGCAGGGGATCCCCCGCCCCTGCCTGCCGCGCCTGCTGCGCGAGCAGGGCTACGCGACCGGCTTCTTCCAGACCGCCGAGCAGAACTACGAGCTGCGCGGCGATCTCGTCGACCAGCTCGGCTTCGAGCACTTCCGGGGGAAGGAGTCGATCGACGGGACCGGCTTCGACGAGTCGAGCTACTTCGGCTGGGAGGACGACGCCATGCTGGGCCCCATCGGCGCCTGGATCGGCCAGCAGGGGCAAAAGCCCTTCTTCCTCACGGTGGTGACGCTGGCCTCGCACCACCCGTACGGCGTGCCGCGCGGGTTCCCGATCAAGCAGTACGCCCCGCAGAAGGACCTCAACGACTTCCTCAACACCATCGCCTACACCGACCGCTTCGTGGGCAAGCTGTTCGCCGACCTCGAGCGGACCGGCCACCTCCAGGACACGCTGCTGGTGGTGTTCGGCGATCACGGCGAGGGGCTGGCCCAGCACGGGCGCCGCGAGCACGACGCCGTCCCCTACGAGGAGGGGGTGCACGTCCCCATCGTCCTGGTCGGCCCCGAGGTGCCGCCCAAGACCGTCGTCCACGGCCTGCGCCAGCTCACCGACATCGCCCCCACCACGGCGCACATGCTGGGCTTCGAGGGGAACGTCCCCTTCTTCGGCAGCGATCTCCTCCACGACCCGCCGCACGATCGGCTGCTGGTGTTCTGCTACTATAAGAACTACTGCGCCGACGCCATCGACGCCGACGGGACCAAGGTGGTCTATCACTTCAACAGCTTCCCCACCCAGCTGTTCCGGCTCCCCGGCGATCCCGACGAGCGGCACAACCTGCTCACCGGCAAGGTCGATCCCGCGACCCGCGCCCGCGTCGACGCCGCCGTCAAGCAGATCACCGACACCATGAAAGAGAACAACCTGCGCTACGAGATGCAGGGGATGGTGCAGACCTCGCTGTTCGTGACCCGCACGCCGCCGCCGCCCGACGGCGAGCGGCCGGTGAGCGCGTCCTTCGGCAAGTACGTCCGGCTGGTCGGCTACGCCATCGACCCGCCGGAGATCGAGCCCGGCGGGCGGGCGGTGATCACCACGACCTACCAGGTCCTCAAGACGCCGCCGCCGGGGTGGAACCTGTTCATGCACCTCGAGAGCCCGTCGACGTCGTTCAACGCCGACCACGTCCCCGCCGAGGGGACCTACCCGGTCTCGCAGTGGAAGCCCGGCGACTTCGTCCGCGACCGCTACGTCTACACCACCCGCCCGGCGGCCGACCTCGACACCTTCACGGTGCGGATGGGGTTCTGGGACCGCGGCACCGGCCGGCGCGTCCCCGTGGGCGCGTCTCCGCCCCTGACCACCACCGCCGACGACCGCCTCGAGCTGGGGACGCTGGAGATCAAGAAGAAGAACGTCGACGTCAGCAAGTTCGTCTCCACGACCGCCCCCGCCGACGCCAAGGCCGACGTCCGCTTCGGCGACTCGCTGCGCCTCGTCGCGGGGTCGATCGACCGCCCGATCACCAAGGGGGGGCTGAAGACGACCGTCACCTACGACTTCGAGGCGCTGCAGGACCTCGGCGACCGCTACGAGCTGCAGGTCGACCTGGAGGGCCCCGCGCGCCGCCGGCTGTTCCACAAGCCGGTCTACGGCGACTACCCGCTCGGCCGCTGGCTCTCCGGCCAGTACATCCGCGACCCCGAGGACATCGTGACGCTCACCTGGGATCCGCCCGGGAAGTACCGGGTGCTGCTCTCGGTGCTCGACAAGCAGACGCACCAGGCGCTCCCGGTCTCGGGGACCGGGCTGCCGATCGCCGACCCCACCCACGTGGTGGCGGCGTCCTACGAGCTCGTCCGCTGACCCGCTCTCAGCGGGCGGCGGAGGAACACGCCGGCAGCGTCAGCTCGAAGCCGACGGGGACGCCGTGGTGGGTGGCCATCCCCACGATGGCGCCGTGGCTGTTGATCCCGTTGGCCTGCTGGAGCCGCCACCCCTCGGCCGGATCGGCGAAGTCGTCCAGGGCGCGCAGGCCCCCCAGGCCCGGTCCGTAGACGACGGCCACGTTGGTGTGGGCGTCCTTGGCCACCCAGCCGACCACGTCGCCGGCGCGGTCGACGGCCCAGCCGACGCTGGCGCCGCTCCCCAGCGTGCCGAGGTCGTCGACCTCGCCGGTGGCGAGGGTCAGACGGAAGGCGCG
>DASZVW010000251.1:0-1591 GCA_035546895.1 Polyangia bacterium | reverse complement strand
AAGCGCCGGATCATGGATGCGGCGCCGGGGGTGGGGTGGGGGGCGGTGATGCTCTCGCTGGTGTCGCTGGGGGTGGTCTGCCTGGTGGCCTGGGGGGCGTTGCGGTTGCTGGCCGGACGCGGCGTCGGCAGGGCGTCGGGAGCGGTGCGGGTGATCGCGCGCTGTCCGCTGGAGCCGCGGCGGTCGGTGTACGTCGTGGAGGCGGCAGGGCGGTCGTTCCTGATCGGCGTCGGCGAGGGGCCGATGACGGTGCTGGCCGAGCTGGACGGCGAGAAGCTGAAGAGCGCGGCGCCCGCGCCGACCGCGCCGCCGAAGTTCGCGGAAATTCTGGGGCGGGTGCTCGGGCGGTCGCCGGAAGAGCGGCGCAAGGAGCCGACGACGTGAGGCGCCTGGGGGGCCTGGCGGCGGGCGGGCTGGCCTGGCTGGCGCCCGCGCTGGCGCAGGCGGCGGCGGCGCACGGGCACGAGGGGGGGCTGGCCTCTCGGCCGCTGGTGCTGATCCTGGCGATGGCGGCGCTGTCGCTGATCCCCTTCGTGCTGCTGATGATGACCTCGTTCGTGCGGATCTCGGTGGTGCTGTCGATCCTGCGCAGCGCGATCGGCGCCCCCTCGGTCCCCCCGACGCAGGTCCTGACCGGCCTGGCGATGGTGCTGACCATCGCGGTGATGGCGCCGACCGGCGAGCGGATGTACGCCGCGGTGGCGCCGGTGCTGGGGATGGCGGCGGGCGCCGATCTCGCCAGCGGCGAGACGGTGGCGGCGCTGGAGGCCGCCGCCGACAAGGGGAAGGAGCCGCTGCGCGACTTCCTGATCAAGCACACGGGCGCCGCCGATCGCGGCTCGTTCGCGGCGCTGGCGATGAAGATGCGCGCCCCCGCAGAGCGCGCCGCGGTGAGCGACCGCGACTTCGGCGTCCTGGTCCCCGCCTTCGTCACCTCCGAGCTGCGGCGCGCCTTCCAGATCGGCGTCCTGCTCTTCATCCCCTTCCTGGTGGTGGACATGGTGATCGCCAACCTGCTGCTGGCGCTGGGGATGCACATGCTGTCGCCGACCACCGTCTCGCTGCCGTTCAAGCTCCTGCTGTTCGTGCTGGCGGACGGCTGGACGCTGGTGATCAAGGGCCTGCTCGAGAGCTACCTGTGAGCGGGACGGCCAACGAGCTGGTGCTGCGGGCGATCCGGGAGGGGCTGATCCTGGTGCTGCTGCTGTCGGCGCCGCCGCTCATCGCCAGCCTGGTGATCGGGTTCGTGGTCGGCCTCCTGCAGGCGGCGACGCAGCTCCAGGACCAGACGCTGGCCTTCGTCCCCAAGCTGGTCATCGTGCTCGGCGTGCTGGCGGCGACCGGGCCGGTCCTGGGGGCCTCGCTGGTCCGGTTCACGCAGGCGCTGCTGCTGGCCATCCCGGCCCTGCGGTGACGGCGCCGGGCCTGGACGGGCGCCTCGCCGCGCTGGTGGTGGCGGTCGCGCTCGGCGCCGCGCGCGCGACGCCGATCGTCTGGATGGTGGCGCCGCTCGGCGGGCCGCGCCTCTCGGCGGTCGCGCGCGCCGGGCTGGCCATCCTGCTGGCGGCGCTGGCGGCCCCCCTCCTGGTCG
>DASZVW010000250.1:0-1798 GCA_035546895.1 Polyangia bacterium | reverse complement strand
CCGATCGACTGCCGGAGCGTCCAGGGGCATCACGGAGCGCGCCTACGCCGCGAGGACGCGGGGCAGGCGCGTCCAGCTGATCTTCGCCGCGGACCAGGTTTCGATCACACGGATTAGAAGAGAATCCTCTTTCAATCCTCGGCGTTTGTGTCTATCCTGCAGCCTCGTGAGGAACGGCAGGGTTCCACGCGCACGTACGCGCCACGATGTTCCACGCGCCGTGGTGTGGTTGCTGTGGCCGATCTATCGGCGCAGCGAATCCCGCAGCGCCCGTGAGCTCGGGTCCGTATACGTCCTGCGGGGCCTCGGGCATCACCATGGGCCGGTGCTGCGGACGGGGCGTCCTCACCGTGAGGAGCACACCTCGCCGTCCCACTGACCGGCGAGGGCGTCGGGAAGATGCGTGCACCAAGACGGAGTTCGACCTCGAGAAGGTCGGGACCTTGGCTGATATGGCCAACCTCCTACAACTTCGCTGGCTTACGCCTCGCTCAAGACGCCCCGGCGATAACCGCAGGAGTCGCGGAGACGTCCAGCCAGGCTAGGATCAAATGCAAATGGGCTTCTGGGGATAGTTTCGCACCAATAGGCAGGCTGACCATTGTGGTTCTCGGTATCTCACAAACCCCCTCCTGGCTGTTCGTCCTGCCCGCGTTCACCGCGCTGGTCGGCGTATTTTTGGGTCAGCTCATACCCGAGTTTTTTCGCCGTCGGGCACGTGCTCTGGAACGGTATGACACGGCTATTGCCGCCGTCAGCAATGCATCTGCGGCTCGACTTGGTATCGCGCTGAAATTCCCATCCGAGTGGTTAAGCGCACCGGACGATGCCACCGAGCTTGAGCTGTCGAAGGCCACCGTGGCGCGATTCTTGGACGCAAACGCGGAGGCCCGATCCGCCCTGGCCTCTCTCTATCCCTGGTCACCAGACCTTCGGTCCTTTTGGGATCGACCGTTTATGGAGGACGAGGACTTCGATGCCGTGATTTCTATTCTCACCGAGCGTCGAAAGGCGCCCTCCAAACGTCATGTCGCCGACCGATCCAGGTGATCCAAACCCGGCATGTCAGCCTCGGACATCATCAAGTCAAGGTAGACCGGTGCTGCAAACAGGACGTCTTACTGCAAGGAGCACGCCTCTCCATCTCGTTGACCGGCGAGGCCGTCCAACATACCGCTCGAACCGCCTGACTCAGGCGGCGAAGGGGCCGACGCCGGCGAGGCCGATGGCGGCGACCAACAGGCAGAGGGTGCCGGCGGCGGTGTAGGAGGCGGCGGCCCGGAGGCGGAAGCGGGCGGCGGGGGAAGGCTCGGGGGTCGAGGTCGTGGCGGTCGGTCGTCGGTCGCCTCTCGGCCTGAAGTCGGTAAGCGTGCGGACCGAAGGGCTTATTTTCCGAGTTGACAGCAGCTATTTTCCGAGTTGACAGATAAAGTATTCCCTATCGTCGTGCCTACTCCACCAGCTGGACTGCTTCCGCGAGGAATCGCCGATACCGTCGTCGCAGCGATGGGCAGCGCCCGTGTGGTCGCGATGCTCGGCGCCCGCCAGGCCGGCAAGAGCACGCTCGCACGGATGCTCACCGCCCGGGAGGAGCTTGCCGCCGAGTATCTGACCTTGGACGACGAGTCGGTGCGGGCGCTTGCGCTCGGAGACCCGGCGGGGTTCGTCGCCGGGCTCGGCAGGCGCACGGTGATCGACGAGGTACAGAGGGCACCGGACCTGCTACTGGCGATCAAGTCGCGGGTCGACCGGGACACCTCACCCGGCCAATTCCTCCTGACGGGGTCGGCGAACCTCA
>DASZVW010000249.1:0-2843 GCA_035546895.1 Polyangia bacterium | reverse complement strand
TGACGCTGGGGTTCTGGATCGCCCCGGCCGCCAGCGCGTCCCCCTCGGCCCCCTGGGCTGCCGCCTCGGCGATGAGGAGGTCGAGGCCGTGTGCCCGGAACAGCGCGATCGCCTCGGGGAGGGTCAAGGTCGCCGGGATCGCCGGCTCGGCGGGGAGCTCGGCCGCGACGGTGGTCGCGCCGGCGAGCGCCACAGCGGTGGCGCAGGCGAGGGGGAGCATGAGAGGGCGGAGGGACACGCCGGCCGTGAATACAAAACCCGTGCCTGGTCGTAACATTCGAGAATCCTGGGAAGATGGTGGGGGCGGAGGCTCCGGTTTCGCGACGCCCGTAAGTTTCTTGCGTGGGCGCGCGAAAGTTTCCTGTAGCCGGCGTTCCGGCGGCTACCGGCCGCGGGCGGGGAGAGTGATGGTCTCTCCGACGGCGGCGACGTGGGCCACCCCATCGGCCAGGCCCCGGTCGGCCGCCCCCCGACGGAAGCGCGCCGGCGGCTCGTCGAGCGGCTCGTCGGTCAGCTTGAAGGTCCCCCAGTGCATGGCCACCACCTTGCGGGCGCCCAGATCCTGGAACGCGCGCAGCGCCTCCTCGGGGTTCATGTGCTGCTTGGACATGAACCACTGCGGATCGTAGGCGCCGATCGGCAGCAGCGCGGCGTCGAGGTTCGGAAACCGGCGCCCGATCTCGGCGAACCCCTCGAAGTAGGCGGTGTCGCCCGAGTGGTAGACGCAGAGGCCGCCGCTCTCGATCACGAAGCCGCCCCAGAGCGCCCGGTTGGCGTCGGCGAGCCCGCGCCGGCTCCAGTGCTGGCTGGGGACGAAGGTGACGCGCACGCCGCCGACGTCGACGGCGTCCCACCAGCCGAGCTCGGTCGCCGGCAGCCCGTCGAGGAGCCGCGCGTTGCCCAGGCCGACCACCACCGGGGCGCCGACCGCCCGCAGCGAGGGGGCGTCCATGTGGTCGTAGTGGTTGTGGCTCACGAGCTGCGCCGCGATGGGCGGCAGCTCCTTCGGCCCCAGCGGCACCGGGCCGTTGCGCCGGTAGATCACGCTGACCGCCTCGCCGAACATCGGGTCGACCAGCAGGGAGCGGCCGCCGAGCTGGACCAGCCAGCTGGCGTGCCCGAGCCAGGTGAGGCGCGCCCCCTCGCCCGGCGCGGGTGGCACGCGGAGCGCGGCCGGATCGACGAGCACGGCGGGGACGGGTGCGTGGGGCGGGCTCTTGCGGCGCCGCCCGGTCACCTTGTCGACGATCCCCCACTTGGCGACGTCCTTGAACGGGTGAGGTCCCGAGCCGTCGAGGTTGACGAAGCGGCCGTCGGGCGCGCGCCGGAACCGCTCGCTCTCGGGCGCGCGGGCGATCGGGAACGGGACGGCCGGCTCGGACATGGCGGCGATTGAACCAGCGTTCGGGCCGCGCGCCAAGCGGGGCCTTCGCCCTAGCGCCGGTGCGCGAGGTGGTGCCAGAGCCCGATGAAGAGCGCCACCTGCGTCGCCACCGGCAGCACGCCCAGGAGCAGGACCTGGCGGGCGATGCGGCGCGCGCGCCGGCCGGAGGTGACCGGCTCCAGCCGGTCGCAGAGCCCGGTCACCGCCACGCGCGCCGGATCGCCGAGCTCGGCCTGGAGCGCGGCGGCGCTCGGGGTGCGCTGGGCGGGATCGCGGCGCAGCGCGCGCAGCACGATCTCCTCCGCCTGCGGCGAGAGCTGCGGGTTGAGCGCGCGCGGCGCCCGCGGATCGCCGAGCGTGCGCGCGCTGGCCACCACGAACGGGTCGTCGTCGGGGAACGGCGCCTGGCCGGTCAGCATGGTGTAGAGGATGGCGCCCACGGCGTAGACGTCGGCGCTGGTGCGCCCGCGCCGGCGGCGGATCTGCTCGGGCGCCACGTACTCCGCCGAGCCGATCGCCGGGGTCGGGCCGCCGAACGAGAAGCGGCGGGTCACCACGCCGTGCGCGAGGCCGAAGTCGATGAGGCGGATCGAGCCGTCGGGGCAGAGCATCACGTTGCCCGGCTTGAGGTCGT
Organism: Polyangia bacterium; assembly: GCA_035546895.1. Classification (GTDB taxonomy): domain Bacteria; phylum Myxococcota_A; class Polyangia; order Fen-1088; family Fen-1088; genus JADGRB01. The sequence continues at coordinate 825 of DASZVW010000249.1, read as the reverse complement.
AGTGGACGAACCCCCGCTCGTGCAGGTGGGCCACCGCCGCGCAGATCTGCCCGGCGATCCGCAGCGCCTCCGCCTCGGGCAGCCGCCGCTCCCGGCGGAGCCGCTGGTGCAGCGTCTCGCCGGCCACGAGCTCGGTCGCCACGTAGTTGCGCTGGCGCGCCGGCCCCGGCAGCGGCAGGAACTTGAGCACGAACGGGTGATCGAGCTGGCGGCCGATCTCCTCCTCGCGCTGGAAGATCGACCAGGAGCCGATGCCGCTGGCGAACATGGGGAGCGGCACCTTGACCACCACCGTGCGGCGGCCGTCCTGCAGGTCCTCGGCGCGGAAGACGTCCGACATCCCGCCCCGGCCGATCTGCTCGACGAGCAGGAACCGATCGTCGACGATCTGCCCCGGGTTCACGCGCCCGGGGTGTGCACGGCGGGTGCCACGCGCGGGCCCGCGCCGGCCGGCCGTCGCGCCGCCCGGTTCGTGCAAGTTGCAAAGTCGCGGGTCGGGCGGACGCGCTGTTTGCAGGCCGCGGCGCCGCGCCGGCTTGACGGCGGCGGTTCGCGGGCGATATCGGATGGAGGTGGGGCTCCGATCGGTTCTCGGCGCGGTGGCGATCGTCGCGGGCCTGGGGGCGCCCGCCCGCGCGCAGGGCGGCGCCGCCCGCCTCCGGCTCGACTACGCGCGGGCCGAGGGGGCGACGTCGTGTCCCGACGCGACCGCGTTCGCCGCGGCGGTAGCCGGGCGGCTCGGGTACGAGCCGTTCGATCCGGCGGCCGCGCGGCGCGTGAGGGTCGGCTTCGGGGGGCGCGAGCGGGCCTTCGAGGCGCGCATCG
>DASZVW010000248.1:0-9072 GCA_035546895.1 Polyangia bacterium | reverse complement strand
GCGTGGTGCGAGTCGGCCAGCGCCTCGGGGTCGACCGCGCGCGCCTCCTCCTCGGCCAGCGCCGCCTCGACCTCGGCGGGCGACCCCAGGTGGCGGCGGCGCCGTCGCCGTCGCTTCCCTTCGCGGGGCCCGTCCTTGGCGTCCTCGCGCGCCGCCCCGGCGATCTCCGACTTCTCGATCGGCGCCTTCTCGTTCGGCGAGCGGATCTCGAAGTCCTCGACGGCGAACGACCCGCGCGCCTTGACCACGATCCGCTTCTGCAGGCGCTTCTCCATCTCCTCGAGGAACGCCCGGTCGGTCGACTGCAGCACCTGGGCGACGTCGGGGTGGACCTCGACCAGCACCGTGTCGCCCTCGACCAGGTCCCCCTGCCGGCGCAGCTCGCGCAGCAGCTCGTAGGTCACCGTGCGGCGGGACTTGGTGTAGCCCTTTCCCTCGCAGGCGGTGCAGGGCTCGGTCAGCGTGTGCAGCAGCGACTCGCGCGTCCGCTTGCGCGTCATCTCGATGAGGCCGAGCTCCGAGATGCGGGTGACCGCCGCCTTCGAGCGGTCCTTGCGCAGGTGCTCGTTAAACGAGCGGGTCACCTTGTCCCGGTTGTGCGGCCGGTCCATGTCGATGAAGTCGACGACGATCATGCCGCCGATCGAGCGGATGCGGAGCTGCTCGGCGACCTCGCGGGCCGCCTCCATGTTGGTCTTGGTGATGGTGTCTTCCAGGCTCGACTTGCCGACGAAGCGCCCGGTGTTGACGTCGATGGCGGTCAGCGCCTCCATCTCGTCGACGATCAGGTAGCCGCCCGACTTGAGCCAGACCTTGCGCTCGAGCGCCCGGTCGATCTCGATCTCGATCCCGAACCCGTCGAAGATCGGGTCGTTCCCCTCGTAGAGCTCGATGACCCCGGTGAAGTCCGGCATCATGGCGGCGATGAACTTCTTGACCCGGTCGTACTCCGACCGCGAGTCGATGATCAGCTTGGCCACGTCGGCGGTGAAGAGGTCCCGCACCGTGCGCAGCAGCAGGTCGAGGTCGTTGTAGATGAGCGCCGGGCAGCGCCCGCCTTCCGCGCGGCGGACCACCTCGTTCCACAGCTTGATGAGGAACTCCATGTCCGCCTTGAGGTCCTTCTCGGAGACCCCCTCGGCGACGGTGCGGACGATGAACCCCGATCCGGGCGGCCGCATCGAGTCGACGATCTCGCGCAGGCGACGCCGCTCCTTGTCCGAGCCGATGCGCCGCGAGATGCCGACGTGGTCGACCGTCGGCATGAACACCAGGTGGCGCCCGGGGAGCGAGACGTAGCGGGTGGTCCGCGCCCCCTTGGTGCTGATCGGCTCCTTGGTGACCTGGACGACGATCTCCTGCCCTTCCTTGAGCAGGTCCTCGATCCGGGCGCCGCTGCCGACCCGCGCCGCGTCGGCGGCCTCCTCGTCCTCGTCGTTCCCGTGCGAGCCGCCGGCGTCGCCCGCGATCAGGCGCTTGAGGTCGTCCGGCGTCCCGCGGACGTCCGAGACGTGCAGGTAGGCGCTCTTCTCGAGCCCGATGTTGACGAAGGCGGCCTGCATGCCGGGGAGCACGCGCTCGACGCGCCCCTTGTAGATGTTCCCCGCGATCCCACGCTCGCGCTTCCGCTCGATATAGAGCTCGCCGAGGTATCCATCCTCCACGAGCGCGACCCGCGTCTCCGGGCCGTCCGCATTGATGACGATCAGCGTGTCGGCGGACATGCGCGGTCGAATCGAAGGCTAAAGAGGGTCGAAGCGCGTGTGCACTGGGGGCACAGGCTGACGCAAATGTCAGGGTTCATCGCGTGAACTTCGGGAAGCGGTTCGACCGTCTAACACGGAACTGCCACCAAATCAACGGTCTAGCCACATTTCGTCCCGGTAGGCATACCCCTTGCTGCCAGATTGGCAGTGGAAGCACCGGCCAACGTCCTTGGGCTCGGTCGGTGTTCCCCTCCTCCCTTCACACCGGCTCCGGCCGGTGTGACCTAGCCTGACGGTTCCGGGGTTTATCGGTAGGTCGGCCCGGGGCCGGTTCCTTAGCTTTCAACCTAGCCTATTCCGTTCCGCCTAGAGACCCCCGCCGGGGCAACCCGCGCGGGGGTCGACTTATCTGAGGTGGACGGCGTAGATGTAGAGCCAGGCGCCGACGAACAGGAGGGCATCGATGCGGTCGAACATGCCGCCGTGGCCGGGGATGAGGTGGCCCGAGTCCTTGACGCCCGCGGCCCGCTTCACGAGCGACTCGCAGAGGTCGCCGATCGGCCCCAGGACCGCCGCCGGCAGCGCCACCAGCAGGCAGTCGGCCACCGCCAGCCAGGGAGCCAGCGTGGCCCGGACGGCGAACATGATGGCCAGCGAGGCCACCAGACCGCCGAGCGCCCCCTCGACCGTCTTGGCGGGCGAGACCTTGGGGTAGAGCTTGTGGCGGCCGAACCAGCGGCCACCGAAGTAGGCGCCGGTGTCGTTCCCGAAGGTGACGGCCACGGCCAGCAGCACCCAGGCCCGCCCGTGGGCGGCGTCGCGCTGGAGCAGCGCCAGCGGCGCCGCCAGCCCGCCGACGTAGAGGACCGCGAACATGGTGGCCCCCAGCCGCGCGCCCGCGGCCGGGATCTCGCCCGGGTCGGCCAGGGTGAGCGCGGCGGTGGCCATCACGGCGGCCAGCGTCCAGACCAGCCCGGCGCCCGGCGCCAGGTAGAGGGCGGCGGTGAAGAGCACCCCCAGCGCCACCACCGCGGCGCGATACCTCGGCGGCGCGCCCGGCAGCATGATCGCCGCGCACTCGTGGAGCGCCAGCGCCGACACCAGCAGGACCAGCGCCGCGAACCCCCAGGGCTGCTGCCAGAGGACCAGCGCCACCAGCAGCGGCAGCGCCACCACCGCCGAGAGCGCCCGCAGCGCCAGGTTCGACATGCGCCGGGGCCGGCCTAACCCGCGCTGCGGATCTGCTCGCGCGTGCGGCCGAAGCGGCGCTCGCGCCCGCGGAACGACTCCAGCGCCTGGTACAGCTCGGCCTTGCCGAACGCCGGCCAGTAGGTCTCGGTGAAGTAGAGCTCGGCGTAGGCCGCTTCCCAGAGCAGGAAGTTCGAGAGCCGCTCCTCGCCGGAGGTGCGGACCAGGAGGTCGAGCTGCGGCAGCCCCGCCGTCTGCAGCGCGGCCGACAGCTTCTCCTCGCAGATCTCGCCGGCCCCCAGCGTCCCCGCGGCGACCGACTCGGCCAGCGTCCGCGCCGCGGCCACGATCGACTCGCGCCCGCCGTAAGAGAGCGCCAAGCAGAGCGTCATCCCGCGGTTCCCCGCCGAATCGCGCATCAGCGCGTCGAGCGGCTCGCGCGCGAACGGCGGCAGCCGGTCCAGCTCGCCGATGGCGACGAGACGGATGTCGTTGTCCATGATCTCGGCCCGCTCCTCGATCACGTAGTCGCGGAGGAGCTGCATCAAGGTGGCCACCTCCTCCAGCGGCCGCTGCCAGTTCTGGGCGGAGAAGGCGTACAGCGTCAGCGCCCGCAGCCCCGTCTCGCGCGCGGCGCGGACCACCTCGCGCACCGCCTTGGCCCCCTGCCGGTGCCCCTCGACGCGGGGCAGACCGTGCTCCTGCGCCCAGCGGCCGTTGCCGTCCATGATGATCGCCACGTGGCGGGGAAGCTTGCTGGGATCGATCATCCGGCGGGTTTCGGGTACCACAACCGCGGCCAATTGTCGATGGGCACCGGATCGACTAACCGCCGAGGATCGACTACCCTTCGAGAGATGAAGAGCGCCGAAGACGTGGAGTCGTACCTCCTCCGGATGGGGGTGCCCCACGAGACCGTCAACCCTGGGATCTGGGTGGTGAAGACCGACGGGCCGCCGCTGGCGGTCTCGCTCGCCGGCCCGGTGGTCGCCTTCCGCCTCAAGGTCATGGACCTGCCCCGGAACGGGCGCGAGGAGCTCTACCGGACGCTGCTGTCGCTGAACACGACCGAGATGGTGCACGGCGCCTTCGGCCTCGAGGGGGACCAGGTGGTGATCGTGCACGCGCTCGAGCTCGAGAACCTCGACCTCAACGAGCTCCAGGCCGTCATCGACGACATGTCGATGGCCGTCGCCAAGCTCCAACCCAGCCTCGCACGTTTCTCGACCCCCACCTCCAACGGCGGCTCGGCCGCTCGCGTCTAGGACGACACCACCATGGGAATCTTCTCCAGGCTCGGCACGCTCATCAAGTCCAACCTGAACGATCTGATCAGCAAGGCGGAAGACCCGCAGAAGATGCTGAACCAGATCGTCGTCGAGATGCAGAACCAGCTCGTCGAGGCGAAGAAGCAAGTCGCCACCTCGATCGCCGACGAGAAGCGGCTCAAGAAGCAGTGGGACGAGCAGGTCGATCTTTCGGCCGAGTGGGAGCGCAAGGCGATGCTGGCGGTGCGCGCGGGCGACGACGGCCTGGCCAAGGAGGCGCTGGCCCGCAAGGCCGAGCACGACAACATGCAGGGCGAGTTCGGCAAGCAGTGGCAGCTGCAGAAGGACGCGGTCGAGAAGCTGAAGGACCAGCTCCGCACGCTCAACGACAAGATCGAGGAAGCGAAACGGAAGAAGAACATCCTGATCGCGCGCCAGAAGCGTGCCGAGGCGCAGAAGGCGATCCAGGACACGATGCGCGGCCTCTCCGACAACAGCGCCTTCGACACCTTCGAGCGGATGAACCAGAAGGTGGAGCAGATCGAGGCCGAGTCCGAGGCCTCGACCGAGCTGGGCGGCGAGCTGGCGGGCGATACTTTGCAGCAGAAATTCAAGAAGTTGGAGGGCGGGACCGGATCCGACCTGGCGCTCGCCGAGCTGAAGTCGAAGATGGGCCTGGGACCGGCGCCCGAGCGGCCCGCGCTGCCGAGCGGCCAGCCCGGCGCACCGACGGAGCCCACCGACGGGAAGTAGGAATTTCGGTTGTTGCCGTACGTATCGAAACGCTGCTATAGGATGCGTCGAAGGGACGAGACGAACCGATGCCACAACATCAAAATCACACGACGGCTCGCTTCAACGGCGTGAAGGTCTTCTCCGCGACGATGGCGCAGGAGCGGGAAAACCTGGGTGAGAAGGTGACGGCGTGGATCCGCGAGCATCAGAACTGTCAGGTCGTCGACACGATCGTGACCCAGTCCTCCGACGAAGCCTTCCACTGCCTGGCGATCACGCTCTTCTGGTGGGAGGACAAATAGCGCTCGCTTCGCGAGCTGCGCGGGGGGGGGCTGCGCCCCTCCCACGGGCCCACCCCGGAACGCGACGAGCCGGGTCCGGATCCGGCTAGGCAGGTAAGTCTCCGGCGGGCAAAGCCCGCCTCCGATCAACTGGATCGGATCCCTCAGACGGCTATCCGGCCAGCAGCAGGACGCCGGTGAACATGTGGATGCGGGGGCGGCCGCAGGTGGGGGCGATCTCGAAGGAGCTCTCGATCCCGGCCAGCGGCATGTTGCCGAAGCGGCGCTGGATCAGCTCGGGATCGAGGCCCGCCTGGCCGTAGAGCGCGCTGCCGCGGCCCGCGCAGTTGAAATAGACGCCGAAGGCGGGCGTCTTCTTGTCGCGCGCGAGCGCCTGCTCGTCGAGCATCGCTTTCATGTCTTCGCGCGCGCCGATCGCGTCGCGCAGCGTGAAGCAGATCGTCTGCCCGGCGCGCACCGGCTCGGCGACGGCCAGCGCCGGCCGATCGCTGTCGGCGACCGCGAACGGCCGCACCACGTAGTCCGAGCGGCCGCCCGCCCCCAGCTCGCTGATCCCGGCCAGCAGGTGCTTCGTCATCTGGCGCAGCCCCGGGTTGCTGGGGTTGGCCAGCGTCTTCTCCAGCGCCTCGACCGCGGGGCGCCCGTCGATCTCCAGGATCAGGTTCCCCTCGGCTGCGGTGATGGTCTGCGGATCGCCGACCGCCTGGCACCCCTGGGTCATCCCCAGGCTGGGGTGGAGCTCGGGCGGGAAGACCAGCGCCACGCAGGCGTCGGCCTGCGCGGCCCCCCTCCAGAACACGCGGCACCCCGACTCGCCCCCCGAGGCGCCTGCGCCGGTGATGAGCAACTCGGGCGCCACGTCGGCGATGCCGGCCACGAAGTCGGTGGCGTCCAGCTCCGCCGGATCGACCAGCACCGCGATGGCCGCGCCGGCCGCGTCGCCGCCCAGCGCCTCCAGCGCCAGCCGCCCGAGCCGCGCGCCCGCCTGCCGGGGCTCGCCCCGCACGCCGCCGACGTGGATGGGCGTGGGGAGCGGCCGTCCGCTCAGCACCATCACCGCCACCGCGGTGGCGTTCTCGACCTCTTCGCCGCCGGTGAGCACGCCGGTCGCCGAGCAGCCGATGAGGTGCGCGCCCGGCAGCGTCCGCTGCACGGCGTTCAGCACGGCGGCGTACTCGTCATCGTCGTGCCGCGTCCCCGCGAAGACCATCGCCAGCTCGACGGTCCCCCCGCCGGCGGAGGTCAGCGCCCGGTGCGCCGCCAACCCAGCCGCCGTGAACCCGTCGAGATGGACGGCGACGCCAGCGCCCGCGGTGGTCATCGCCCCCTCTTACCGAGGCTTCCGCTATACTGCAAGCGGTCCCGAGACACATTCGGGGGCGAAACGGTTTCGACGGGGGTGAGCAAAGTTCAGGTCGCGTGCCGAGGCGCCCGAGGCCTCGTAAAAACGGGCAAAAAAAGAACAGCGAACGACAACGCGTTCGCTCTGGCCGCCTAAAAACCGGACCAGACGGCGACCCGGGGAGGTGCCTGTGGCCTCGGGAAGCCGACATCTCGCAGGCTAAGCGCCGCGCAGCGCCTCCGGGCACGGCGACAAAAACCTAGAAGGCTAAGCGCGAGGACGCCCCGCCGGCGGGCCAACCTCGCGACGAAAACCAAATCGCCGGACACGCACGTAGTGGCTTGAGCGGAGCGCTTCCGGACCCGGGTTCGACTCCCGGCGCCTCCACAATATTTTTGTTTAAGATACCGACTGCTTAGCTACTAAGTTCGCGCTCGCTCGATCTTCCTAGCCACGTCCTAGCCACTCGCGCTTCGCGGCAGTGAGTCGAGCATCCGCACCACGTCCCGTCGGACAGCGGGGCTGAGGTGCGAATACCTCATCGTCATTTCGATCGTCGCGTGCCCGAGCAGTTCCTGGATCGCCTTCAGCGGCGCGCCGCGCATCGCGAGATGCGACGCGAACGTGTGCCGAAGGACGTGCCACCCGATCTGTCGGAGTCCTGCCTTGCGGCATGCCCGCCAGAGCGGATGCTTCACCTCGTTCTTCCCCATCATCCGCCCGTCGGCGCTGCAGAACACGAGCGGCCCCCGAAGGTGCCTCGCGCTCTTCAGCGCCGCGATCGCCTCGTCCCCGAGGTCGACCTCCCGCTTCTTCCCAGACTTCGGCGTTGTGACGATCCCACGCGTGACCGACTGCCGGACCACGATCTGCCCTTTCACGAGATCGACGTCCTCTCGCCACCGCAACGCCAGAAGCTCCCCCAGCCGTAGCCCCGTCTTGATGGCCAGGGTGATCATCGGCCGCCACTCTTCATCCGCGCCGTCGATGAGGCGCTGGGCCTCCCCGAAGTCCAGATAGTCGAAGTCCTGCTCGGGAACTCTCAGCCACTCGATCTCGGGCACCACCTCGATCAACGCCCGCTTCTTCGCGACGACCAGGAGCCGCCGCAAGACGGTCAGGTGGTTGTTGATCGTCTTCTTCGAGAGGCCCGCCTTCGTCTTGCTCGTGATGTAGTCCTGGATTTCAGTGAACCCGATCTGGTCGATGGGCTTGCGCCCAAAGATCGGTGTCAGGTGAACGCGAAGGATCGACTCCTTCGCCTCGATCGAGGATGGCTTGTTCCTCGTCTCGCTGATCTCCAAGAACGTCTTCGCGAACGCCTCGAACTTGGGTGGCTCTCGTTTCGGTTCGCCCTTCGGCTTCGGATTGCGGATCTGTTCCTCGAGTCGGTTGATGTGTTCCCTCTCTGCTCGCTCTGCGGCCTCCTTCGTGTTTTTGGCCGGAGTGCCCTGGATCCGCCTGTGACTCCCGTCGGGAAGACGGATTTGCACGCGGTATCGCCAGCGCTGCGGCGTGTTCCACTCGTCGATGTACGCGCTCATGATGGTCGTCCTTTCCATCTGTGGCGCGCCGGTTTGCACGGGTCCGAGTTTACCACCCGTGTCGTCGGCACCACCGGCTGCTCCTGCGGGCCGATCCCTCCGAGGAGGCCCAAGATGGCGGACTTGGCGATCCGAATCACGCGCCGAGGACCAAGCCGCGCCGCAGGCAGCTCACCGCGCTCGACGAGCTGCCGCAGCTCCTTCACGCCCATGCGGAGGGCGGCAGCCGCCTCGCGCGAGGTGAGGACGGCCGGGAGGTGGTCGAATCCTGTAGCAAGCGCGTCGTGGTTGCTCATTTCGGTGTCTCCGGAGCGCTGCAGTGCCGACCGGCACGCGCAGTGGTCATCGGGGTGTCGTGCAAGCAACTAGGGTCGGAGACCGCCGATAAGGTGGCGTCCGGGACGCTCAGCACGCGCAGCTCCCCGCGTGCGGCGTCCCGGATGAGCCGGCTCGGAAACCCTCTGACGGTCACGTCCCAATCCCAGGTGATGAATGTCTTCAAGCACCGTTCTGCGATACAGCCCGACCGTCACGCCCACTTGGCGCTGGGAGAGTGGAGGGTGCGGTTGCGGTGCGAGGGCCCGAGGAAGGGGACGACCCGGCCGGGGTTGCGGCGGACATGGACGGCGCCGATTCTCCTGTCCCTACCGGCCGACCGCCCGCTCGCTTGTGCGCCTGCCAGCACTTGTCGCGGGAGAGCAGGTCGCGGACCGCGAAGTCGATCGTCTTGGACAGGGCTTCGGCGGGTGTCAGTTTCGCTTCTGCCGATTCCCTCACCCACGCGGAGTAGGCGGTCAGCTCCTGGGCGGTGTCCGCGGAGATTTCGGTGAGGATCGTCTCCCGCTTTTGGACCCCTTCGAGTACCAGGGGTCCCGTGCGGGGCTCGGATTTGGGTCGGCCAACTCTCTTCTTCGTGCTTTCCATCAGTGCGCTCCTTTCTTGGTGGGTGCCGTTCCGTGTTCGCGGCACGGCTCAGCGGGAAATCTC
>DASZVW010000247.1:0-1632 GCA_035546895.1 Polyangia bacterium | reverse complement strand
TATCCCGACGTAGATGACGGCGCCCGCCAGCGCGCGCACGCCGACGGTCAGGAACCGGCGCCCCGGGCAGAGGAAGTGGAGCGCGCCGTACATGAGCAGCGAGGCGGCCGAGGCGCGCGCGATGGTCCCCCAGGGGATGCGCACCGGCAGGTAGCGGCGGGCGCCGATGGCGAAGCTGACGAACACCAGCGTGTAGCTGACCAGCGTGGAGATGGCGGCGCCCAGGATCCCGAGCCGCGGGACCAGGAGGACGTTCGAGAGGACATTGGCCGCCGCCGAGCCGGCCACGCAGATCATGATCACCACCGTCTTGCGCTCGATGAAGAGGCCGACGCCCACGATCGACGCCGCGCCGTCGATCGCCATCCCGGCGATCACCCAGGGGATGACCGCCGCCCCCGACAGATAGCGGACGGAGGCGAGCGAGGGGAGCAGCTCGGGGCCGACCGAGGCCAGCCCGGCGATGACCGGCAGCGCGATGAGCAGGTAGTCCCGCAGCGACCGGCGCGCGAACTCGGCGGTCTTCTCGGGCCCCTCCTCGTCGAACATCCGCATCGCGATGGGGCCGATCGCCTGGCCCATCGAGCTGATGAACACCGACTGCACGTATTGGCAGAGGTTGTAGGCGGCGGCGTAGAGCCCGACCTGCGCGTCGCCGATCACCGCCTTGATGACGTAGCGGTCGCCGAAGTTGAGGATCAGGCCGGCCAGCTCGTAGCCGAACGTCATCGGCAGCCCGTAGGCCAGCAGCCCCCGATAGAGCGGCCGCGAGAAGGCGGCGCGCGTGGGGCGCGCGTCCTTCTCGGTGCGGAAGAGGAGCAGCGTGAGCAGGACGATCGACGTCCCGTCGGAGATCAGCGTCGCCGTGTAGAACACCCAGAGCGAGCGCGAGACCAGCAGGATCCCGCCGAACAGGCAGCCGAGCCCCAGGTACTTCTTGGCCACCTGGTACTTCATCAAGGTGACCGACTTCTGATCGGCGCGCAGCAGGTTGGTGACGCCGCTCTCCAGGACCTGGGTCAGCACCAGGAACGAGCCGATGAAGAGCAGCAGGCGGACGCCGTCGTTCAGGATCCAGCGCGCGGGGACCAGGCGCGAGCCGCCCATCAGCGCGACCATCACCACCGCGCCGGTGGCCAGCATCCCCAGGATCGCCGTCGAGTAGAGCTGCCGCAGCGTGAACGGGCTCTTCCCGGTGGCGATCTCGGTGAAGTAGCGGGTCACCGCGTGCTGCAGCCCGGTCTTCCCGAAGGTGGCGCCGATCGAGATGGTGGCGCCGAGGACGCTCATGACGCCGTAGTCCTGGACCGAGAAGATCCGGGTCAGGAACGGGAAGGTCATGGCCCCGCCGACCAGCACCAGCAAGCTCGCCAGCGAGTAGTGCGACGTCTGCGCGAGGAGCTTCCGCGTTCCGGATTCGGCCTCGGATGCCGTGATCGCCTTGACCACCGTCGAAAGGCGACGATAGCATCGATCGATGCCGACTCCATCGGCGCCCGCGGTCTCGATCGTCCTGCCGACCTTCAACCGGGCCGACGTCATCGGCCGCGCGCTCGAGAGCGTGCGCGCCCAGAGCTTCGAGGACTGGGAGCTCCTGGTGGTCGACGACGGCTCGACCGACGGCACCGCCGA
>DASZVW010000246.1:0-5163 GCA_035546895.1 Polyangia bacterium | reverse complement strand
GTCGATGACCGTCACCGACCCGGGCGCGTGCTCGGGCGGGCGCTGCCAGGTGAGGTGGGCGGCCAGCAGGCCGACCACGGCCAGACCGCCCTGAACCGCTGCCGCGCGCCCGGTCATGAGGTCGCTCCTTGGGGCTCGGCCGGGCCGGTCGGCCCGGGTGGGCGGGCGCGCCGCCCCTTGCGCCGCGCGCCGCGGGTGACCATCACGCCGGCCAGCAGCACCAGCGCCGGCCCGAGGAAGATGGTGCCGTAGAACCAGACGGTGTCCTGCTTGCGGGTGTGGGCGATGGGGACGTCGGCCTCCGTCGAGGTGATCCCGGTGAAGGCCTCGTCCCCCATCAACCAGCGGGCCACGTCGACCGCCAGGACCTGGTTCCCCGGCACCGCCGGCAGCGCCTCGTCGGCGAGCGCGTCCGAGTCGGCCAGCACGAACACGCGGGCGTCCTTCTTCACCGCGGTGGCCGCCAGCTCCCAGGCGCGGCGCTCCTCGCCGGGGTCGGCCTGGAAGTTGCCGTTCTTGTCCTCGAACGTCGCGTAGTGGGCCTTGATGGGGGCGTCGACGGTGACGCCGCTCCCGGCGGTCCGCTTGGCGTTGATCCAGCCGGCGCCCGGCAGGACGATCGGCGCCCGCACGCCCAGCCGCTGCAGCGTGGTCACCGACGGATGCGAGGTGTAGGTGATGGTCAGCAGGTTGGTGCGGTCGATGTCCTGGTGGGTCCGCCGCGCGAACACCTGGTCGTTGGCCAGCATGACGTCGTGGTACTCGAGGTCGAGCGGCTTGAGCACCTCGGGGAAGTCGACGTGGTTCTCGGGATCGAGCGCCAGCAGGAGGCGGCCGCCCCGATCGATGAAGCGGTTGAGCGCGCTCAGCTCGCCGGGCAGGAACGGCTTCTGCGGCCCCAGCACCATCACCACGGTGATGTCCTTGGGGACCTCCTGCGCGAGGCCGTCGGCGGCGCCCAGGTAGCGGACGTCGTAGTTCTGGTCGACCAGCAGGTCGCGCAGCCCCTTCACCTCCGGCCGCTTGTCGGTGTCGCTGGTCGGCCGCTCCCAGTTCCGCTCGCCGTGCCCTTGCGTGAAGGCGACCGTGCGGGGCGGCTTGACCATCATGAGGAGCCGCTGCTGGACCTGCTTGTCCAGCGTGCGGAGCGCGTTCTTGGCGCTCTCGATCTCCTTGGGGAACCCCAGCTGATCGTGGCGCGCGCCGCGCACGAACACGATCACGTTGTTGGTCGAGATGCCGTACTCCTTGGCCTTGACCGGATCGATGTCGAAGTCGTAGTGCGTGACCTTGAGCTGGCCCGACTCGCGCGCCAGGTCCTGCATGTAGTTGTCGACCTCCTCGCGGACCTCGCTCCCCTCGGGGAAGAACTCGGCCACCTCGATCGGCTGGTCGAGGTTACGGACGATCTTGCGCGAGACCTCGCCCGGACGGGTGGTGCGGAAGTAAGCCAGATCGACCTTCTTGTCGCGTTCGGAGGCGACGTAGCAGAGCGAGAAGGCGAACACCAACATGGCGGCCAGCCCGAACCCGGAGTACATGGCGTCGCGGACGCGCCCCACCTCGATCTTGGGGGCGCGCGCGATCTGCGCGTAGGCCATCTCGATGAGCGCGATCGGCCAGGCGGCCGCCACCCAGATCGCCGGCCAGAGCGCGGCCAGCACCGTCGCCAGCCGCGGCCAGTCGTGCTCGAGCGGCTTCCCCTTGCCGAGCACCGTCGGCAGGTCCGACTGCACGAAGTAGAGCACCACCGCCAGGAGGCCGAGCGCGTAGAGCGCGAGCAGCTTCCGCTCGACCTGCCGGCGGTCGGCGGCGGCCGAGGCGGCGCGGGCCGCGCGCACGGCGATCGCCGCCACCACCAGCACCAGGCCCCCCCCGGTCGCCACGGCGCGCCCGCCGCCGGCGCCGATCATCCGCTCGCCGACGAAGATCGCCAGCATTCCCGCCGCCCAGAGCGCCGACCAGCGCCCGGAGGGCTTCGTCGCCGCGGCCGTCATTTCCACCTCCGGCTCTCCAGCACGCGGGTGGCCGAGAACAGCGCCACGTAGGCGACCATCACGTAATAGACGACGTCGCGCAGGTGGACCGAGCCCGACTGGAACGGCGGGAAGTGCTTGCCGTAAAGCGCCAGCGCCACGAACACGTCGTTGAGCGGCCGCTCCGTCACCTTGGCGAGCATCCAGCAGACCACCATCGCCAGCGTGATGCTGGCCGAGATGATGACCGCCAGGACCTGCGTGCGGGCGATCGCCGAGCCGAAGGTGCCGATGGCCAGCGAGGCGGCGCCGACCAGCAGCAGGCCGAAGTACCCGGCCAGCAGGTGCCCGGCCGAGATCTTCCCGTTCACCAGCACCAGGAGCGGCATGTAGATCGTCGAGGCCAGCACCAGCGCCAGGAAGGCGAAGGCGGAGAGGAACTTCCCCAGCACGATCTCGCGGTCCTGCACCGGCGAGGAGGTGAGCAGCACCAGGGTGCCGGTCTGGCGCTCCTCCGCCAGCAGCCGCATGGAGAGGAAGATGCTGGCGATGACGGTCAGCCCGTTCGTATAGAAGAAGAACTGGCTCACCACCTCGGCCGACAGCTTGTCGGGGCCGCCCAGCGCGAGGATGTTGAAGAGGAGGCCGTCGACCAGCAGCAGGATGGCGGCGATGATGTAGCCGGTCAGCGAGCGGAAGTAGGCGCCCAGCTCGCGCCGGGCGATGAGGAGGGTGGCGCTCACTGCGGGCCTCCCGGCGGGTTCCCCGCCGCCTCGTCGCGGGCCTTGGTGAGGCGGAGGAAGATCGACTCCAGCCGCGCCGCGCCGCGATCGATGCGCAAGAGATCGATGCCGTTGCCGACCAGCGCCCGCGCCACCTTCGGGCGCAGGTCGGGCGGCCCCTGCAGCGAGAGGAGCGCGACGCCGTCGCTCTCGCGGATCACCGTGCACGCGCCGATGCCGGTCACCGTCTGCGCCGCCTCGATGGCCCGCGCCGACGGACCGAGCACTTCCACTTCGATCGTCCCGCCGCCGCCCAGCTGGGTGGCCAGCTCCTGCTCGCTCCCCTGGGCGACGATCTCGCCGTTCTGGATGACCAGCAGCCGGTCGCAGGTCTGGCTGATCTCCGAGAGGATGTGGCTGGAGAGGAGGATGGTGTGCTCGCCGCGCAGCGCCTTGATGGTGGCGCGCATCTCGACGATCTGGACCGGGTCGAGGCCGCTGGTCGGCTCGTCGAGGATCAGGAGCTTCGGCTTGTGCACCAGCGCCTGGGCCACGCCGACGCGCTGGCGGTAGCCGTGCGAGAGGCTGGAGATGAGCTGGTCGTGCACCTCGCGGGTGGCCGTCTTCTCCTCGGCCTCGGCCACCGCGCGGGGGGCGGCGGCGCCCGAGACGCCGCGCAGCTCGGCGGCGAAGGTCAGGTAGCGGCCGACCGTCATCTCGCCGTAGAGCGGCGGCGTGTCGGGCAGGAACCCGATGCGGCGCCGCACCTCGTGGGGATCGCGCGCGATGTCGATCCCGTCGACGGTCACCTCGCCGGCGGTCGGCAGCAGCACGCACCCCAGGATCTTGAGCGTGGTCGTCTTCCCGGCGCCGTTGAGGCCGAGGAAGCCGATGACCTCGCCGCGGTCGATCGAGAAGTTGAGGTCGTGGATGGCGGCGCGTTCGCCGTAGTACTTCGTCAGTCCTTTGACTTCGATCATGAGGAGTGAGTGGGTGCAGGATTATGCACGAAGTCTCGCGTGCGTGAAATCGTGGATCGACGCCGCCTATTCCCGTTTCGACTGTGCTAGGTTCCCCTCCGCCATGTGCGGGGTGATCGGCGTCTTCGGACACCCAGAAGCGGCGAACCTGGCCTACCTCGGCCTTTACGCCCTCCAGCACCGTGGGCAGGAGTCGGCCGGCATCGTCGCCACCGACGGGGACAAGCTGCGCTCGGTGCGGGAGATGGGGCACGTCAACGACATCTTCACCGCCGACCGGCTCAAGGACCTGCCGGGGCACGCCGCCATCGGGCACGTCCGGTACTCGACCGCGGGCGACTCGTCCAAGCGGAACGCCCAGCCGATCGCGGTCGACTACGCCGCCGGCTCGGTGGCGGTCGGGCACAACGGCAACCTGGTCAACGCGGTCGAGCTGCGCGAGCGGCTGGAGGCCGAGGGGGCGATCTTCCAGACCACCTCCGACACCGAGGCGATCGTCCACCTCATCGCCCGCTCGCGCGAGCGGACGCTCCCCGAGCGGGTGGCCGACGCGCTCCGCCAGGTGCGCGGCGCCTACTCGCTGGTCTTCCTGACCGAGGACTCGGTGGTGGCGGTGCGCGACCCGATGGGGTTCCGCCCGCTGGCGCTCGGCAAGGCCCAGGGCAAGGCCCACGGCAAAGACAAGGACACCTGGATCGTCTCCTCGGAGACCTGCGCCTTCGAATTGCTGGAGGCCGAGTTCGTGCGCGACATCGAGCCGGGCGAGATGGTGATCCTCGACCGCAACGGCGTCCGCAGCGAGCGCCCGTTCGCCAAGGAGCAGAACCACCGCTGCGTGTTCGAGTGGGTCTACTTCGCGCGCCCCGACTCCAGCATCGACGGCCGCTCGGTCTACCGCGCCCGCGAGCGGATGGGGCGGCGGCTGGCGGTCGAGCACCCGGTCCCCGCCGACGTGGTCATCCCGGTCCCCGACTCGGGCGTGGCGGCGGCCATCGGGTACGCCCGGGAGAGCGGCATCCCCTACGACCAGGGGCTGATGCGCTCGCACTACATGGGGCGCACGTTCATCGAGCCGTCGCAGCAGATCCGCCACTTCGGCGTGAAGCTGAAGCTGTCGCCGGTGCGCGAGGTGCTGGCCGGCAAGCGGGTGGTGGTGGTCGACGACTCGATCGTGCGCGGCACCACCTCGCGCAAGATCGTCGGCATGATCCGCGGCGCCGGGGCGCGCGAGGTCCACATGCGGATCAGCTCGCCGCCGACCGTGGGCCCCTGCCGCTACGGGATCGACACCCCCACGCGCGAGGAGCTGATCGCCTCGGCGCACACGCCCGAGGAGATCCGCAAGTTCGTGGGCGCCGACTCGCTCGGCTATCTGTCCTTGGAAGGGCTCTATGATTCGGTGAACGGCGCGCGCGGCGAGGTCGGCAGCGGCTTCTGCGACGCCTGCTTCTCCAACAACCAGCCGATCCAGATCCAGCAGCCGGC
>DASZVW010000245.1:0-4146 GCA_035546895.1 Polyangia bacterium | reverse complement strand
GCAATGACTCAGCCCCAGCCCGCGTGTGCTGCCGGCGGAACTCGGCTGCCCTGCCGGGCCGCCGGCAGACCGTTAGGCCGACAGCCTCCTAGTGCTTGACCGTCGCCCAGCCGCCCGCCGGGACGGAGAACTGCAGCTTGGCGCCGCCCACCGACAGGATGGCGGTCTTCGCCGCGCTCCCCGCGTTGTACATGACGGCGATGAGGCTGCCGTCGGGGTTCTTGAACGCCAGCGCGTCGAGGCTGGTGCCGGTGGTCCCCACGCGCGTCGCCCCCGGCTGCACGTACTGCGAGAGGTGCCGGAAGACGAAGTAGGCCGGCGTGGCGGTCAGCGTCCCCGCCGAGCGGTTCACCACCAGGAGCGCGTTCTGGTACCAGGGCGGGCTCCGGGTGGTGGCGTCGCCGGCGCCCAGCGTGTCGAGCACCATGTTCCAGGCGCTGTACGAGTTCACGCCCGCCTTGAGCCAGTCGCGGATGAGACCCCAGCTCTCGGCCGCGTAGGCCTGGTCGTTGGGCGCCATGCTGGTGTTGGTCGGCCCGGGCGGCGGGTTCTCGCCGGTGACCGAGAACGGATAGTTGCCGCACTTGTGCTCGGTCTGCATGACGGTCAGGCCCATCGCCTGCAGGCCGGCCCCCTTGACGTACTTCATGGCCGTCTTGTCGGCCGTCACCGCGCTGATGATCGCCGGGTCGGTGCCGCTGTTGTTGTTGGACATGGTGCCGAGCCAGATCTGCGCGGTGACGTTGTTGCTGGCGAACGCCGGCCCCAGGTAGCCGGCGATGAACTGGTCGTAGAGCGCCGGCGTCCAGAGGCACGACGAGTAGGGCGTCGAGTAGTTGGGCTCGTTCTGCGGGTGGATCGCCTCCACGGTGATCCCCTGCGCCGCGTAGGCCTGCACCCACTTGACGAAGTAGAGCGCGTACGCGGTCAGGTTCTGGTTGTTGGCCCCGGCGGTCATGCAGCCGCCGTCGAAGGCGCTCGCGTCCATGTCCGCGCACGACGTCCCGTTGGCCGAGCCGCTGGTGGTCTTCATCCAGGTGGGCGGCGTCCAGGGGCTCGCCCACAGGTGCAGCGACGGGTTGATGGCCAGCGCCGCCTTGATGTAGGGGATGAGGTACTGCTGGTCGCGGCTGATCGAGAAGCTGGCCATCGTGAGATCGTTGGGCGTCTCGTCGTCGGTGTAGCGGCTCATCGCGTAGTCGCTGGAGCCGATCGGGATCCGCCCGTACACGAAGTGCGCGCCGCTGGTGGCGTCGAACAGCAGCGTGAGCGCCTTCGTCTGGTCGGACGCGATCAGCTTCTGGAGGTCGTCCCACCCCTGCTCGTTGAAGGCGCCGCCGAAGCCGTCGAACCGCTGGTAGGTGGTGGTGTCGTTGACGGTGATGTCGACGGTGCCGCTGGTCACGGTGGTCAGCGTGCCGTCGGTCTTCCAGTAGGCGCCCGGCCCCGAGGTCACCAGGCTGGGGAGCGCCGCCGCCGTGGCGCCGCCCGTCCCCGTCGCGCCGCCGCTGGCGCCACCGCCCGTCCCCGTCGCGCCGCCGGTCGCCGTGCCACCGGTGCCGCCGGTCCCCAGGATGCCGCCCGAGCCGCCCGCGCCGGACGAACCACCTTGCCCCGACGCGCCGCCCGAGGCGCTCCCGCCCGGCCCGGTGGTCCCGCCCGAGCCGGTGTCACCGCCCGAGCCGGTGGCGGCGCCGCCGCCGGTGCCGCTGGTGTCGCCGGTCCCGCCGGAGCCGGTGCCGGTTTGCCCGGACAAACAACCGGCCAGGACGGCGGCCGCCCATACCGCGCCAGAAAGAACCCGCAGTCTCGTCATCACGCCGACTGAATTCCCGCCCCGGGCAATTTGGATCTCCACAATCGCCGCCCCAAGCGTGGCGCTGCCGGCGCGTGCTAGCGTTCACGCAGCATGGCCTCGCCCGATCGCCTCGTCCTCTACGGCAACGACATGTGGACCAGCCCGTACGTGCTCTCCGCTTTCGTCGCGCTCACCGAGAAGAAGCTGCCGTTCGAGGTGCGCACCGTGGCCTTGCACGCGGGAGCCCAGCAGGCCGACGACTACGTGCGCACCTCGTTCACCGCGCGCGTCCCCTCGCTGGTCGACGGCGACTTCACGCTCTCGGAGTCGAGCGCGATCGTCGAGTACCTGGAAGACAAGTGGCCGGCGCCCGGGCACCCGGCGCTGCTGCCGGCGGCCCCGCGCGACCGGGCCCGCGCGCGCCAGCTCATGGCCTGGATCCGCAGCGATCTGGCGCCGCTGCGCGAGGAGCGCTCGTCCGAGTACGTCTTCTTCCCGCACGCCGGGCTGCGCCCCTACGCGCCCCTCACGCCGGCGGCGCGGCGCGCGAGCGAGAAGCTGATCGGCTTCGCGGGGCGCGTGGTGCCCCCCGGCGGCGGCCCGCTGTTCGGCGCCTGGTCGATCGCCGACACCGATCTGGCCATGATGCTGCAGCGGCTGCTCAAGACCGGGGAGCCCCTGCCCGACCCGCTCCGCGCCTTCGCCGAACACGAGTGGCAGCGCCCCTCGGTCCAGGCCTTCGTGAACGCGCCGCGGCCGGCGCAGCATCGGCCGGTGGCGAGCTGACGGCGGACCGGCCGCTGGTCACTTCCCGCCGGGGTCGAGGCGGGCGGCGGCCATCGTCGGCTGGAACAGCTCGATCGGGTTCCCCGACGGGTCGTCGAGCAGGATCTGCTTGCCGCCCACGCCGACGACGATGTCGTTGCGGAACCGGGCCCCCTCGCGGCGCAGCCGCTCGACCGTCGCCTCCAGGTCCTCGACCTCGAGCGCGAAGCGGTTCCAGCCGCCCGGCTGGGGCAGGCGGCCGTCGGGCATGGCCTGGCCGCCGCCGGCGCCCGGGTTGGGGGCCGAGAGCGCGAGCCGCAGATCGCCGCGGGTCAGCATGGCGAACGCGGGCGCGGGGTGCATGACCTCGGTGAAGCCGAGCCGGTCGCGATAGAACTTCACGGCGGCGTCGACATCCGTCACGATGTAGCGAACTTGGACCGTGGCCATCTCGATACCTCCTGCCGCGCGCGCGCGGCGAAATCATTTCGATCGATCGAAATGTTCGATCCATAGTAACAGATGACGCCGCCGTCAAGGCCCGCCCCGCCCCGCCCGCGCGACCTGGCCCTGCTCGAGACGGGTCGGGCGTACACCACGGCCGCGGTGATGTTCCACGCGGTGGTCGCCGAGCGGTTCGGCCTCAGCGCCACCGATCTCAAGGCGCTCGATCTGCTGCAACGGCGGGGGCCGCTCAGCGCCGGGGAGATCGCCGCGCACACCAACCTGGCGACCGCCTCGGTGACCAGCCTGCTCGACCGGCTGGAGCGCCGCCGCCTGGTGCGCCGCCAGCGCGACCGGCGCGATCGGCGCCGGCTGGTGGTCACGCTGACGCCGGCGCTGGAGCAAGCGATCGCGCCGCTGTTCGCCGGCCTCGGCGGCCGGATGCTGGCCCGCTTCCGGCGCTACACCGACGCCGAGGTGGCCACCATCTCCCGCTTCCTGGAGGACGGCGCCGCGGAGCTGCGCGAGGAGGCGGCCAAGCTCCCGCCTTCGGTCGCGCGGCGGAGGCGGCGATGAGCCGCCGCCTCGGCGCGCTGCGCCCGATCGGCGTCATCCGCTCGCGCCTGAAGACGCGCGCCGGGGCGCCGCGGCAGGGGGACGAGGGGGCGCCGGACGCCTGGCTGGAGATCGAGCCCGCGTTCGAGGCCGGGCTGGCGGGGATCGCCGCCGGCGACGCGCTGCTGGTGCTGACCTGGCTCGACCGGGCGCGCCGCGAGCGGCTGGCGGTGGTCCCGCGGGGCGATCGCCGCCTCGGTCTTTCGGGCGTGTTCGCCACCCGCTCGCCCGATCGACCGAACCCCATCGGCCTCCACCGGGTGACCGTTCGCCGCCGCGCCGGGCGGCGGCTGCGCGTCGGACCGATCGAGGCGCTCGACGGCACGCCGGTCCTCGACCTCAAGCCGGTCCTCGGCCCGCGCGACCGCTGAGCGGAATTCACGTCGCGCTGGCGCCACAGTCGCCGGCCTGCCGCGCCGCGCGCGCGGCCCGGCGCGCCCTTGGCGCTGGCACGAAAACCTGAACCGACGGCCGCCGATGTCGGGCTCACCTCGGGAGGTCACGCGGGCGCGCGCCCGCGCCGC
>DASZVW010000244.1:0-1834 GCA_035546895.1 Polyangia bacterium | reverse complement strand
GGCGGCGGCGGCGAAGGCCAGCGCGACGGCGGGGGCGCGCCGGGGCTCGGCGATCGGCGCCCCGGCCGCCACCCAGGCCCGCCCGGTGTCGAGGTAGGCGACGCAGGCCTCGTCGGCGTCGAACCAGTAGCTGAACCCCGGCTCGAGGATCTGGAACGAGGTCGCGTTCCAGCCGTGCCGCCGCAGCAGCGCCAGCGCGCGCTGGCGATCGCCGTCCGCCGGGGTGGTCATCGGATCTCCCACCCGTGATACGCTGAAAAGGCGCGGCGCGCGACCCGGCGTCATGACGGCAGCGGCAGAGGCAACCATCCGAGCGTTCCGGGAGGCGGACCGGCCCGGGCTGGTCCGCCTGTGGGCCGAGGCGTTCCCCGACGATCCGCCGCGCAGCGCGCCCGAGCGGATGATCGACGCCGCGCTCAGGGTCCACCCCGAGCTGCTGTTCGTCGCCGAGCTCGACGGGGCGGTGGTCGGCGCGGTGATCGCCGGCTTCGACGGCATGCGCGGCTGGATCTACCACCTGGCGGTCGTGGCCGCGCACCGCCGGCGCGGGATCGCCACCCGGCTGATGCGCGCCGCCGGCGAGGCGTTGCGGACCGCCGGCTGCCCGAAGGTCAACCTGCAGGTGCGGGCCGAGAACCGCGGGGTGGTCGCCTTCTACCGGGCGATCGGGTTCGAGGTCGAGGAGCGCATCAGCATGGGGCGCCGGCTCGAGTGAGCCGCCGCCTCGGCCCGCGGCTGCTGCTCGCCGCCCTGGTGGCGCTCGGGCTCGCCTTGCGGCTGTGGGGGATCGGGTTTTCCGCCAGCACGCCGGTCGGGCGGCCCGACGAGGAGATCTTCGCCGTCGGCGCGCTGCACATGTTCGGCCGCCCTTACGACCGGTACGACACCGGCTGGCCGGGGGGCTTCTTCGTGCTCTGGCACGCGGTCCTCTGGATCGAGCACCTCTGGTACCGGCTGCGGTACGGCGGCGGCGCCGGCGTCGACATGGGCTGCCTGGTGGCGGTCCATCCGCTCGGCGCCTATCTCCCGGTCCGCGTCGTCTCGGCGGCGCTGGGGGCGGGCACGAGCTGGATCGTGGCCCGCACGGCGGCCGAGGTGGCGCCCGAGCGCCCCGCGGCGCCGCTCTGGGCGGCGGCCCTCTACGCGGTCAACTACCTGGTCGGGCGCGACGGGCACTTCGCGGTGAGCGATGCGCCGCTCTGCTTCGAGATCGCGCTGGCGCTCCTCTGCTGCGCGCGCGCCGTGACCCGCGACGCGCGCTGGCTGGCGGCCGCCGCCTTCGTCGCCGGCACCGCCTTCAGCACCAAGTACAGCGCGGTCGGGCTGCTGTTCGCCGGCGCGGCGGTGGCGGTCGAGATCGCCCGGCGCGAGCCGGCGCGCGCCCGGGTGGTCCTTCCCGCCGCGGTCGCCGCCTTCGTGGCCGGCGTGCTGCTCTGGTCTCCCGGCATCGCCACCCACTGGTCGGCGTTCGGCGCCGGGTTCCTGGGCCACTTCTCGCGCTACCGCCCGCTCGACACGCCGGCGGGGGCGATCTTCTATCCGGGCACGGTCTTCCCGGCGGCGTTCGGGTGGGCCGGCTTTCTCCTCGCCCTGGTCGGCCTCGGGCTCTGCCTGCGGCGGCGGGCCGGCGTCTTCCTCGGCGTCTACGCCTTCATGTTCTTTGCGTGCGTCCTCGGCCCGGTGCACGCCATCTTCGTCCGCTACGCCTCGCCGGTGGTGCCGGCGCTGGCGGTGGCCGGCGGGCTCGCCGCCGCGGCGCTCGGCGCGCGCTTCCCGGCGCGCCTGCGCCGGCCGGCCGAGGTGGCGCTGGCCCTGGCGCTGCTGGCGCCGCCGG
>DASZVW010000243.1:0-4005 GCA_035546895.1 Polyangia bacterium | reverse complement strand
GAGGCGCAGTACTGGAACGGCCCGTTCGCGCTCCCCTTCGGCGGGATGACCTTCACGGTGCGCGATCAGAAGACCAACACCTTCGTCGCCTCGGCCGACCAGCCGGTGCTGGGCCTGTTCCGGGCCAACGACGAGCGCGAGACGCTGACCGAGCAGAGCGCCGCCGAGCGCGCCCAGATCGCCGCCGCCGAGTCCGACCTCCGGCAAGCGGTGGAGACGCAGTTCCTGCGGGTGTTCGAGGCGCAGGCGCTCGAGCAGATCGCCACCTCGTCGATGCGCGAGCTCGGCGAGCAGGTGACGGTGGCCAAGGCCCGGCTCCAAAGCGGCGTCATCACCAACGCCGACCTCCTGCGGATCGAGGTGGCGGTGGCCAACGCCAAGCAGCAGGCGCTGGAGGCGCACAGCCAGGGCCAGACCGCGCGCGCCCAGCTGTTCGCGGCCATCGGGCTCGGGCCGGCCGACGCGGCCGAGCTGACGCTGGTCGAGCCCGCCACCCGGCTGGCCGAGGCGCGCGCCAAGACCTCGGCGCCGTCGCTGGCCTCGCTGCTCCCGGTCGCCCAGGAGCACCGGCCCGAGGTGGCCCAGCAGGCGCACCTGGTGCTGGCGGCCGACCGCCAGGCGAGCGCGCGCGGCTTCGCCCTGCTGCCGGACATCGACGTCGAGGCCGCCTACCTGCGCGCCGACGGGCAGCCGTTCTCGCCCAAGAACTCCGCCTACGTGGGCCTCAAGGCCAGCTGGGCGATCTGGGAGTGGGGCGCCTCCGAGCTGCAGCGCAAGGCGGCCGCCATCCAGGCCGACGCCGCGCGCCGCGACCAGGAGATGCTGGCCCGCCAGATCGAGGCCGAGCTCTCCGCCAGCCTGGCCCAGGGGGACGCCGCCCGCGGCGCCGTCGACAGCGCCGACAAGGCGGTGGCCAGCGCCGAGGAGGCCTACCGGGTCACCGACGCGGCCCTCAAGGCGGGGACCGCCACCACCACCGATCTCCTCGAGTCGGAGGCGGCGCTCACGCAGGCGCGGCTCAACCTGACGCGCGCGCAGTACGAGCTGGTCCTCTCCGACGTGGCCACGGCGCACGCCACCGGCGCCGTCGGCGTTGCGGGTTTGCCGCCGTCGTGAAAAATGGCGGGTGCGCATGACCACCCGCCTCCTCTCCAAGACCCTTCTCCTGCTCACCATCTCCCTCGGCGTCCCCGCCGTGGCGCGCCCCGCCCTGGCCGGCGTCCGCGCCGAGCAGGGGCGGCGGCACCACCACCGCCACCACGAGCGCCGGCACGAGCGGCGCCGCGAGCACGAACGCGAGCGCGGCCGCGAGGCCGAGCACCACGGCGAGCTCTAGACCGAACCGTCTAGGGGTAGCTGCCGGCGATGCAGTTGAGCGCCGGATCGGGGTTCGGCGAGTTCGAGCACTTCCGGCTCGAGGTCGGCTCGGCCACCCAGGCTTGGATGACCTTTACCTCGTAGTCGTCCAGATGAGGTGCCGGCGCCGGGGGCATCTGGAAGTCCGCCGGCGTGTCGGCAACGATAGCGGACCCGATCTCGGCGGCGAACTTGTTGGCGCCGCCGCCGCTGCACCCCGACGGCGCACCCGCGTCGGCGCTGGGCACCCCGAATATCTGGAGGCAGGGACTCGGAACGCTGGTGATGCTCCCGACCGTGGTCTCGTCGTACGAGCCGGTGGCGCTGTTGAGCGCGCCGCCGTCGGGGCCGGCGCCGTGGCAGCGGGTGCAGTGGGCGAGGAAGATCGGCCGCACGTCGGTGTCGAAAGCGGGCTCCGACGGGGCCGACGGATAGGCGGTGCAGCCCGCGCCGGCGAGCGCCAGCGCGGCGGCGCCGCCGAGGGTCCGGACCAGACGGTGAACGCGAGGAATCGCCATGGTCGCCCTCACAGATAGTAGTGCAGCTGCAGCATGAACAGCTTCGCGGTGGCGTCGTCGGCGACGGCGCCGGGGGCGAAGAACTGGTAGCGGCCGATGGCCAGCACCTCGCAGTGGGCCCAGGGGAAGAAGTTCACCTCGGCGTCGACCGCGTTGCGCCCGGTCCCCTGCACCGACAGGTCCTCCTGGTACCGCTCGTAGGCCAGCCCGGCCATGAGGCCGCGGGTCGGGAAGAAGGTGGCGCCCAGGTAGGAGACGAACTGGTTCTCGCCGGCCGCGGCGGCGCCGGCGCTGCCCGGGATGGCCTTGTGGATGAAGTCCGCCTCGCCGAGGGCCAGCATCTTGATCGGCTCGACCCACAGCTTGCCCACCGCGCCCCCGTCGTAGGTCGTCGCCTCGCTGGCCGTCCCGATCCGCGCCTGCAGGCCCAGCATGGCCATCCCGTTCCAGCGCTTCTCGGCGTAGGCGACGCCGCCGCTCTGGCGCAGGGCGCTGGGGGCGACCGACTGCAGCCCGTCGGGGAAGCTCTCCGGCGGCGGCGCGAACGCCGTCACGTGGGCCTCCCAGTCCTCGGCGATGTAGCCGCCCGAGACGTTGTAGGTCTCTTGATACAGATCGTAGCCGGTGTAGCGCTGGACGAAGAAGATGTGCTCGACGAAGCGCAGGCCGAAGGGGGCGAAGAACTTCCCCACCCGGACGTAGGGCCCGGTCCCGCTCGGCTTCCACATCAGGTAGTGATCGTTGGAGATGAGCCGTTCGGAGACCGAGTCGAGCCGGCTGGAGAACGTCTCGTCGTAGCCGACGTCCCCGCGGATCCCGCCCTGGAGGTAGAGCGAGAACTGATCGCCGAGGGCGAAGCGCACGTAGGCGTCCGACTGCATCGGGAAGACCGCGACCTGCGGCGACTCGGGCCCGCCCGAAGCGTTGACGAGCGGCGCCGCCACCCGCACGTCGGCCCCCAGCGCCAGCCAGGAGGGGGGCTGCCAGAGGCCGTGCAGGAAGGCGCCGTCGCCGCCCAGGCTGATGGTGTCGCCGGCCTCGTCGCGCCCCCAGGAGGTGATGAGGCCGCCGCCCGCCGGGTCGAAGTGGCACTGGCTGCAGCGGGTGGTCCCGGAGCTGAACTGGAACTGCGGGTAGGCCGCCGCGCGCCGGCCGGAGGCGACGAGCAGGAGCGCCGCCGCCAGCGAACAGAAGAGGAGTCGTCGCATGGGCATGTCGAGCGAGCTCAGTTGTTTTTCGCGCCGCTGGAAATCCAGTTTTCGATCAACTGGATGTCGGCCTGCGGGAGGGGGTTGTCGGGCGGCATCCGCGTCGACCCGGTCGCGTTCAGCAGCGTGACGAGCGACGAGTACTGCGGGTAGCTCGGGTAGACGTAGAAGGTCGGCCCGCTGGGGTTCGAGACCAGCGCGGCGTAGCCGGCGGCGGCGCTGGAGAGATCGACGCCGCCCTGATGGGTGATCTTCGAGTGGCAGTTCACCGTCGCGCAGCTCGGCTCGATGATGGTGGCGGAGATGAAAGACCAGGTCTGCGGCCGCTGGTCGTCGGCGCTGCCGCACCCGGCGGCGGAGAGCCAGAGCGCCGCGACGACCGCGGCCAGACAGGCAAGCCTCGGCGGAAGCATCGGGGGATTATGCATCAAGGTTGGAGGGGCTCAACTTTGATCCGTGAGATCCATAAGGTACCGCCACCCTCGGTGCCGGTTGAATTTCCGCGCGACGCCCGGACCTCCACGCGCAACTTTCCGCCGAGATGGTCCGCGACGCCAGTGAGCATGGTCATGGCCCCTCCCGCAGGCCAGGCGGTCTCCATCAAATTGTTCGCGCCGGCCGCCAGCGCGACGACCGCCGGTCCCCCCGCCCCCACCGCCTCGGCCTGCATCGACACCCGGTAGCGGCCGGGGGCGAGCGCGCTCTCGAAGGCGGCCGCCGCGCGCGCACCGTCGAGGCGGAGGCCGAACCCGTCCCAGACGCCGCGCACGGGCGAGGGGGCCGCCCCGGGCGGCGGCTCGGTCGCCCGCACGTCGCAGAGCTGCTTCCGCCCGCCGACCTCGCAGACGCAGACCGCCCAGCGGTAGCGCGCGCGCAGGCTGGCCCCGGCGGCGGTCATCCGCGGCCAGCCGGCGAAGATCGCC
>DASZVW010000242.1:0-17545 GCA_035546895.1 Polyangia bacterium | reverse complement strand
CAACAACTTTCGCGGGCTGCGGATCAGGTGGGAGCGCACCGCCGAAAATCATCTCGCCTTCGTTCAACTCGCCTGTGCGCTAATCTGTTTCCAGGCCGCAAACCGGTGAGTTACACCCAGCTCGTGCCGGCCTGCTCTTAGGGTAAAGTGCAACGGTCGCGGGAAATCTGGAGTGTGGGCAGATGTGGGATGCTAGTTCTCAGCTTGGACGGCGAAGGCGTCGATGTAGGGGGGCTCTCCTCTAGATGACGATGTCCAACCCGACGCCGCCCCACCTGCCGCTCGACACGGCGGCCACCCCGCTCGCCCGCGGGGCCAGCATCGGGCGTTACGTCGTGCTGGGTCTGGTGGGGCGCGGCGGGATGGGCGAGGTGTACGCCGCCTACGATCCGGAGCTGGATCGCAAGGTCGCGGTGAAGCTCCTGCGGGTCAAGGCCGACAACGGCGTGACCATGACCGAGGGGCGCCAGCGGACGCTCCGCGAGGCGCAGGCGATCGCGCGCCTGTCGCACCCCAACGTGGTCGTCGCCTACGACGTCGGCACGTTCGAGGACAAGGTCTTCATCGCGATGGAGTTCGTCGAGGGGAACACCGTCACCTTCTGGCTCGAGCAGCAGCCGCGCACCTGGCAGGAGGTGCTGCGCATCTTCATCGCCGCCGGCCGCGGCCTCATCGCCGCGCACGAGAAGGGGCTGGTCCACCGCGACTTCAAGCCCGACAACGTCATGGTGGGACGCGACGGCCAGGTCCGCGTCATGGACTTCGGCCTCGCCCGCCAGATGCCCGAGAAGCCGACCCGCGAGCACCGCCCGCGCCCCGTCCCCGCGAGCCGCGGCGAGGTGAAGGTCGGGACCGGCACGCTGCCCCTCGACCAGGGGACGCTGGTCCTGAACCAGGGCGGCCCCGACGTCGGCGAGGGCTCGGGGATGCACACCTCGACGTCAGGCCTCTTCGACGCCCGGCTCACCCGCACCGGCGCCATGATGGGGACGCCCGCGTACATGGCCCCCGAGCAGTTCTTCGGCAAGGACACCGACGCCCGCACCGACCAGTTCAGCTTCTGCGTGTCCCTGTACGAGGCCCTCTACGGCGAGCGCCCCTTCCCCGGCAAGAAGCTCTCCGAGCTGACCGCCAACGTCGTCCAGGGGACCGTGCGCGCCGCCCCCACCGGCACCAAGGTCCCCTTCTGGGTCCGCAAGATCCTGCTGCGCGGCCTGCGGTCCGCGCCCGCCGAGCGCTACCCCTCGATGGGCGAGCTGCTCGAGGAGCTGGGCAAGGACCCGCGCGCCAAGCGGCGAAAGTGGGCCGTGGGCGCGGCCGTGGCGCTGATGCCGCTGGCGGTGGGGTTGGGCGTGCGGCAGACGCTGGTCGAGCAGCGGGCGGTCTGCGAAGGGGCGCCCGAGAAGCTGGCGGGGATCTGGGAGCTGCACGCGCCGGACAAGCCCGAGGGCCCGCGGCAGTCACAGATCCACGCGGCGTTCCTACGGACCGGGAAGAGCTACGCCGCGGACGTCTGGGAGACGGTGAGCCGCGCGCTGACCGGGTACGCGCAGAGCTGGGCGGGGATGTACAAGGACACCTGCGAGGCGACCAACGTCCGGCACGAGCAGTCGGCGGAGGTGCTGGATCTGAGGATGGCGTGCTTGCAGGAGCGGCTAGCCGGATTCCGCGCCCTCACAGACGTCTTTGCTGAAGCCAACGGCGAAGTCGTGGAGAACGCAGTTTCGGCGACGAACGCACTCAACACGCTCGATCGCTGTGCCGACGTGCCGACCCTCCGGGCCGTGATCCGGCTGCCTGACGATCCGAAAGTGGTGGCCGAGGTAGGCGCGCTACGCCGGCAGTTGGCCAAGACAAAAGCACAATTTGATGCCGGCCGTTGGAAAGAAACGCTTAAGCTGGCCCCGCAGTTGGTCTCCGCCGCCCGCACAATCAGCTATCAACCTCTGACTGCAGAATCGCTCGGAGTCATTGGCCTGGTCGAAGCCAAGGCAAACGACGGGCGCGCAGCGGAGAAGGCACTCATCGAAGCATATCGTCTCGCTGACGGATCCCGACACGATGAGGTGCGCGCCGAGGCCGCCACGGACCTCATTTACGTCGTCGGTGTTCAGGAGGGGCGATTTGATGATGCCATCAGGTGGAGTGATCTGGCGTCATCGGTTCTTCAGCGCTTGGGAGGCCATGAACTCCTGCAGGCTTGGCTTTTGAACAACGTGGGGTGTGCGTACTATGTTCATGGCGAGGGTAAGGCGTCCGTCAAAGAACTCGAGGCCGCGTCGGCGCTGAAGCAGAAAGTGTTGGGCCCCGATCACCCAGATGTCGGTCTCACCGAGGGAAATATAGGAACGGTTCTGGAAGAGATTGGCCGCAATGATGAGGCGATTGTCCATGAAGACCGTGCAATCGCCATTCTGCAGGCAAAGCTGGGCGCGGCTCACCCAGAAGTCGCGCCTCAGTTGAGTAACCGGGGCGAAACGTTGAACGCCCTAGGACGATACAAAGAGGCTCTTCAATCGTTCGAGAGGGCGGCGACGATTTGGGAGCGAGAATTGGGCCCCGACGCTGCATACCTAGCGTATCCGCTGACAGGGATAGGCTTGAGCTACCTCGCCGAAAATAAACCTGACAATGCTATCGTCGCGCTCCGGCGGGCGCTGAAAATTCGCGAAGGCGTTCAGACTGAGCCACGCGACATGGCCGAGACGATGTTCGCCTTGGCCCGCGCGCTTTGGGCTGCCAATCGAGAGCACGATCAGGCTAAACAGCTTGCCGAACAGGCGCGATCGAGCTACGCGCGGGCTTCTATCGACGGGAAGCTCAAGGAAGCCAAGTTGAAAGAAGTGGATGATTGGCTGCACACTCGCCAACTCGGGACTGGGCTCTTGTAGGGACCGATTGGTCGCTATGCGAGGGCGCGCGTATTGTGGTTCGCTGCCAGGGTCCTAACGGCGCCGGCCTTAACGGCGGACTTGACCTTGAGACCGAGGCGGTTGTGATTCGGTACGACAATGCCACCCGCCTTGACGGTGGACCTGACCTTGAGAGCGGGGCGGTTATGGTTCGGCACCACAATGCCACCCGCCTTAACGGCGGACTTGACCTTGAGAGCGGGGCGGTTGTGATTCGGCACCACAATGCCACCAGCCTTGACGGCGGACCTGACCTTGAGAGCGGGGCGGTTATGGTTCGGCACCACAATGCCGCCAGCCTTGACAGCGGACTTGACCTTGAGAGCGGGGCGGTTGTGGTTCGGCACTACAATACCGCCAGCCTTAATTGCGCTCTTCACCTTCAGGCCGGTCGTCGTCGTCGTCGTCATGGTCGTGGTCTCCTCGATGTCGCTGTCTGGTTTTGAATTCCGTGAACGAATCACGGAATTGCAGCGACCGTGCCACGGTGGCGAAAAGGAGATCGATACGGTTTTTCAACGATCGCGGAGCAGACGCGTGGCTTCGAAGGGGCCGCGCGTGCGACTAGCGGCTATGACTAGCGCGCGCTAGTCATACGCGGCTGCCCGAAGGCTACGAGAATTTCGTAAAGCGGGTTGCAGTCAGATCGCGATCGCGCGCGGACGAAGTGCGGCTCTCCTGGGCGTGGGAAAACTTAGCGCCGCGAAATTTGTAGTCTGACGTACGGACCGATCGCCGCTACAAAATCGGGCTGCAGACGGTGCGTCCGCTCGGCGCTGCGGTGCGTCCGGAAATGCGGATGGGGTTGGGGGCCTCCGCATCTGGAGGTTCATGCTGCAGATCCGACGGAAGGCGGGAGTCGTCCTCATTGTGGTCGCGTGCGCTTCGGCGGCCGGTCTCGTGCACCGCTGGCGGCGGGGCGCGCCGGCTCGAGAAGCCAAGCGGGCCATGTCCGAGATCCGCGCGCAGCCGGCATGGCGGGCCGTGGCGGCCTGGCGGCTGGCGGCGGAGTCGCTCGGACGCGCCGGCGATGGCCGGGGAGAGGCGGCGACGCCGATCGCGAGCGAGTCGAAGCCGGCGCAGGTGACGCTCGCTCCCAGCGCCGCGGCGGCGGCGCACGTCGAGGACGCGACCACGCACGTGGGGGCCGACGTGCGGCTCTTGGGCGCGCGCGACGTCGCCGCGCAGAAGGTGGACGGCTACGCGGTCTTCGCGGGACCAGGCGCACCGGCTCTACCCGGTGGCGATGCTGCTGCCGTCTAGCTGGGTGGCCAATGAGCGTGTGCCGCAGCTCGGTGAGAACAGCGCGGGCACTTTCCCGAACGAGAGCATCAGAGGTCCGATCTAAAAACAGGAGAGCGATCCGATGATAACAAGAACAAAACGAGCCGGCATTGCAGTGTTATTTGCGTCATCCATTTCATGCAGCAGCCTTGTTTCGGGCATAAACCAGGAGACCCAGCCGCCCCCCACTACGCCTGCGTGGCAGATCGCCACCTGCAACGTCTCTCGCGTCGAATGCACCGGATTCGCCGATGAGATCATCGACGCAGAAGGTGACGACGAGGTTCTGTGCCCAAACGCGAACGTGGTCACCCGCACCGTTCAGGCGACACAATGCTTCGACGCAAACAGAAATACAGCCCAGCAGGCCTGCAATGACTACTGTGTCGCTCCGCTTTATCCCCTGGCCGGCGAAAATGGGGCCACCTGCACCTCGACCGTTGGCGCCGTGAATGTGGCCGTGGACGGCGAGTGCGCGGTGTCGGGTGCGCCGGATCGGGGAAGGACGAGTCTGGTGACTTGCACGCGGTCGGGGCGGGTGTGCGACAACCTGCTCCTGGCGAATAGCGGTGGCGAGCAGTTCGTGTGCAGCTCGCTTCCTCTCGCCGACAACAACGCGTCGGCAAGTACATGCTTCGATCCGACGGTTGAGACTGCCAGCGGGGCTTGCACGAACAATTACATGGACCCGAAGCTCGGCGCACTCACCTATCCGACGGTGGATATAACGTCGGTTCAGGCCAACGCGCCATCCTGTGCCCCCACGCCGCCGGCGGTTGTCGTCGCTTATGGTATCCCGGCCGAAACGGTCGCAACTGTTCAACTGCCCACGTCCCAGGTTCCTCTCACCAGCAAGGGCGGATCTTTGGCCCTTACAGAATCCGGCGGCGGCGACGTGAAGCTGATCACCGGCCTTCAGTCAATGCAGATCGCGTTGAATGATATCAACGTTCAGGGCGTTGCGATTTCGGGCGGCTCGCTGACTCTGCGCGATCCCGTCGCCTTCAGCAACAACGATGGCAAGCTCACGATTCCAGCCGGGACGATGACGCTACAGATGAACGCTTCGGTGTTCGGGATTCCGAACTACGAGCTCTTGATTTCGCCGAACAGCGATTTGGCAGTGACGATCTCGGGAACGACGCTGTCCATGGCTGGGCAATTTTCGACCATCGGCGCGGCGCTCGGAAACAAGGTGATTCCGGCAACCGTAACGGTCAGTATCGTGGGATCGACGGCTTCGCCGAACACCTCTTGCGCGGGATTGACGCCTACGCAACAGCTCCTGGGATTCGAGTCGTCGCAATCCTGGCATTCGAGCCAGGTCGCGCTCTCACTCGATGGCCAGAATCACACGCAAGGCTGCTTCGGTCTGGATGTCTCTGGGAGCGGATATCGAACTCTGTCGAGCTCTGCCTTCCAAACGCCTCTGCCGGGAATGACGTCGAAGCTGGCGCTCGACGTGTTCATCCCCTCCGGGCAGCCCAATCAGTTCTGGCTCGGCGCAGTCCAGATGTATCTCTCCTGCCCGGCCGAAAACTTCAATAATCAGTATATAGGTGAGGACGAACTGACCGGATTGCCGATTGGTCAATTCTCGACACTCTCCTATCCGCTTCCGTCGCCGATCTTCAGTGAACTCCAAGGTAGCCACAACGACTGCTTCTTCACCCTTGCCGTCAACATGAACCAGGCCGCGACGGCGCCGGTACTGGACAACCTCAGGTTCCAGTAGTGGACGTTACTTCACCGTAGGATAATGTGAAGGTGGGGAGGCGGTTCGATCCGCCTCCCCATCTTCGTCCGAAAGATGCGTGTGACCGGTCACAGTCTACTTCTCTTCTCTCTGGCCGCCGGCTTCTTTACTGGCTGCGGTGGGAGTGGCGCGACGCTTCCTCCTGTGCAGGTTGAGTCGGCGCACTTTCGCTATCATGCCGAGAGCGCGACCGAGGTTCAGTCGGACATCTTGGAGCGACTCGAGCGGAGCCGCGCGGACGTCCTCGCGTATTTAGGGCGCCAGGAAGACGATGTCATCGACTACTACCTCTTTGCCGATCATGACGCGTATACCGCGGCTACCCCCTGCGGCTCGGAGACGTACGGCTGCGAAACGGGGCACAGCATTTTCAGCAATGATGTGATGTCGGAGCACGAGCTGATCCATGCATACACTCGAGACATCGGACTCCCGCCAATCCCAATTGTGGAGGGGACGGCAGAGGCCATCGGGTGTCTTCGTCAAGGCGTCTCCGATACGGCCGAGGATTGGCAGTCCGCAGTCGCGAACTATCCCCCGCCCGAGCCTGTGTACGGTACCTCGCGGCGCCTGGTCAGGGCGCTGCTCGATACTCACGGAATCGCTCAATTCACCGACTACTACGCCCAGAGCGTCTACACCTGGGATCCGGCGCTATTCGCGCTTCAATATCAGCAGTTTTGGGGAACGTCGTTCGCGCCGCTATGGAATGAGGTCAATGCCGAGGGAAGTCCTCCCCCGGCGCGCTGCCCTTGCATGGCCGATCCGATCTCGCCGGATGGTACGACCGTCGCCGTGATTCACCCAAACGCCAGCGACTATCGCCCAATCGCCGCCGGCACTCAGACGGTCCTACTGACGTTCAGCACGAATACCTTCGTAGGAATCCAGGACTGTAGCCGCGAGACGACGGATGCTCAATTGCTCAGTCTTCAATCGGCCCCGGCCAGCGTGGCTTTGCTGAGGCTCGATCCGCCGGCACAGTATTTTCTGGACTTCGAGCTGGCGGCGAGCTCCAGTGCCGGACAAGGGGCGACCACCGATGCATTCACGGCGACGGCTGGCGTCGAGGTCGAGCAGACGTGTACGACGGCAACGCCGCTGGTACTGGGCGCGAATGTCACGCAACTCACCGTAGCTGTCCCGCGCGCGCCATCGGGCGTGACTTGGTATGTGCCCCTCTCATTGTCTGGAAGCACCATGCTCTATCGCGACGACTCGGCGCCGACGTCGCTAAATGTCTGCGCAGATTGCGCCTCGGCGTGCAGTCCGCTCGACGGCTTCGGGAGCGCCGTGCCCGCCAACGGACAAGCCGTATTGCAGATTAGCCCCGGGGCTTCTCAGTCCCCCACCGGCTTGGTGACTGTGGTTCTCTCTCTTGGTTCATCAGGATCGATAGTATTTTGATGTCGTGGCCGCGTCTCGCGCTTCCGCTCCTGCTTCTGGTACTGTCGACGGCAAGGTCGGCCCGAGCCGATGAGAGGTGGGCCGTCGGCGCCAACCTATCCGTCGAGAGGCAGATCGCCGGCGAGCGGCTCTATGCCGATGACGGGGCAGTCGATCTGTCTGGGCTCCATAGGATCGGACCTCGGTGGAGATGGCTAAATCTATGGGCTGGCCCCTTCGGGGCGTATCGGGACATCGTCGGGGTGGGTGGGGCAGTATCGTTTTGGTACCTCGACTTCGGAGGGCGGGTGCGGCTCGAGATCACGCGCCGACTTTCGTTTCGAGGTGACGCGGGCGCCAGCTTTCGTCACATCGGAATCGATGGCGAGGTCGAGAACACCGTGTTCGGGTTCACGGTCGGCGGGGGATGCGAAGTCATGGTTCTCGAACGGCGCGGCTGGGAACTGGGCGCGATCGGCACCTTCCGCGCCGTGCACGCCAGAGCCGGCGAAAACTTCTGGGTCGACGTCGTGGGAATTGGGGCCGCGATCATAAAGCGCTGGTGATCCGAGGCGTGGAATCACGCTTCACCCGGCTCGGAGCCTACTCGTCGCCAAGCCATCGTTCGACTTCGGCGGCTTCTTTTCGATATCCAGGAAGGATCCGATAGGTCTCACGCGCCGCGATGGCGAGGGCGCGAGCGGCGGGGCGATCGCGGTCGAGTGCCCGGTAGGCTTGCGCGAGGGCGAAGCGGGTCTCGGCCACTCTCTCGACTCGTGGCTCGGCACCTTCACGTACGCGGAGCGCCCTCTCGAGGACGGACGCGGCTTCGGAATATCGATCTTCGGCGAGCAGCAGCTTCCCCAGGGCTGTCAATGGGTAGGCGTTCCATGGATGGTTGCCGCCCAGAAATTCTGCCGTTCGCGTGACGGACTCCCGGAGATCGCTCTCGGCCGCTCGATACCTGTGAAGCGACGTCAGTGCCTCGCCTCGGATCTCCAGAGAATCCCACAAAAGAGGACTGTCGTTGCCGTAAGCTGAGCGGTCGATCGCTAGTGCCCTTTCAGCTATCCGGAGGGCACCTTGGGTGTCGCCCAGTCCTTCCTCTGCGTCCGCTAGGCCGACCAACGAGATCGCGATATCAGGGTGGTTTGGCGGCAGGATCCTCTCTTTGAGCTCTCTCGCTAGGTTCAGTTCCGTGGCTGCCTGACGATAGTCGTGTCGCCTCAACGAGACGATTCCGAGACCTTGATGCAGCCAGGAGACGATTCGATCGTGTCCGGGACCGAGGCGTTCCAGTAGTGCCTCCGCAAGATGAGTCCAGCGTTCCTCTTCCTCTGAGGACCCTAACGCGAAAGCGCCGATACCTGTGGCCAAGAGCGTGGCTGATTCTGCTGCGACGTCGTCATTGTGCGCGGCCAGTGCTACCCAGGTGGCCTCCTTATCTATTTGAAGGGATGTGCGTAGATTTCCCTTCTCCTGTTCCAACCAGGCGCGTGCGCCCAACGCCTCGGCCAGCAGCGGGTCGTAGCCGGTCGCTCGAACTTCTTCAACGAGGGGAATCACTTTCTCGTGCGCCTCTTTCCAGCCACCAGTCTCGGACAGCGCTTTGACCTCGGCGAGGCGGGTCTCCAGGGCGGCCACTCGGGCGCGGGTGGTAGCGTTAGCGGGCAGAGGAACGACGACGCGGAGGGACGCGACGTCAGCGCAGCGATCGAGTGGGGGTAACGCGTGTGCCGCGTCGACAGCGGTGACAAGGGCCGTGGCGTCAGCATTCGAGAGGACGTCCGCGAGCGCGCGGAGAGCGCGCCGCGACCCCTCGAGACATCCCATACGCAGGTCGAGCACTTCATCCGACTGGTCACCCCGGATGTGGGTTGCCTCGCAAGCGTCGGTGTAGGCTGCGGCCCAACGATGTGCGTAGTCATCTAGCAGGGCGGAGACGCGCACCCAACTCTCCTCGGCGAGGGCACTGCCGGTTGCGACGAACGACCGATGGACAGCGGCCCGTCGTGGCCCGTCGGCGTCCCGTTCCCAGATCCCCGCCAACTTGTCGTCGGCGCCGCGGCACATCCGTTGGCCGCGCGTGGCGGCGCGCTGGACGCTGAAGGCGGCGGCCAATGCCACCGTGCCGACGGCGGCGCTGACGATGGCAATCCGTCGCCGCCGCACGGGATCGGTTCGCAAGGCCGCCAGTAGCTCCCGCATCGAGCGATAGCGGGCGGCGGGGTTCGCCCTGAGACCCCGGAGGGCGACCTTGCGTAAAAAGCCTGGGATGCCCTTCTTCCGGTCGGGCTCACGGGGCCGTCCAGACACCACGGCGCTCATCAGGGTCTCGAACGAGTCGGCCTGGAACGGGCGCGTGCCATAGAGCGCCTCGTAGAGGGTCACGCAGAACCCGAACTGGTCGGTGCGGGCGTCGGTCGGGCGGCCGAGGAACTGCTCGGGCGCCATGTAGAGCGGAGTTCCCAGCAGGACGCCGGTCTCGGTCAGCGCGATGGTTTGGGCAGTCGGTTGCGCGCCGGCACCTACGAGGTCGAGGGTGGTGGCCCGGAGGGAGGCGGTGTCGGATTGGTCACTGGCGAGGCCGAAGTCCATCACCCGAACGGTGCCGTCGCGGCCGATCATCACGTTCTGGGGCTTGAAGTCGCGGTGGACCAGCCCGGCCTCGTGGGCCGCGCGCAGCCCCTCCCCGGCGGCGACGAAGACGTCGCGGATGGCACGCCACGACCTCGGCTCGGCTGCCAGCCACTCGGCGAGGGTCTGCCCCTCGACGAACGCCATCGCCAGGTAGACGCGCACGCCATCGACCTCGTCGTCGAAGGCGCCCGCGTCATATACAGCCACCACATTGGGGTGGGAGAGGCGCGCGGTCGACTGCGCCTCCCGCAGCAGACGCTCCTGCGCCGCGCGGGGCGTCTTCCGGCGACCGATGCGCGGGCGAAGGAGCTTGAGCGCCACCTTCCTTTCCAGGCGCGGATCGTAGGCGGCGTAGACCTCGCCCATCCCGCCGCGCCCGACCAGGTTGAGGATCACGTAGCGGCCGACCGTGGCACCGGGGAGCAGGCTGCCGCCGACGGTGAGCGCATCCCCCAAGGACTGGCGCGCGAGCGTCTCCGGCGCGCCGCCCGCGCTGGTGGCGATCAGGTCCGCGCAGGCCTGACAGCCGGCGAGATGGCTCTCGATGAGCGCCCGTCGCGCGTCGTCGACGTCACCGTCGAGGAACGCGAGCACGGAGTCGTCGTCGAGACAGTCCATGGTTACCGTGAGGCGTTCTGAGTGGCGTGATGACCCGGGTCTGGCTTGTCGGATAGCCAAGCTTGGACTTCGTCTGCCCATTTTTTGTACCCGGGGAGCGACCGATAAGTGTTGAGCGCCGCTACGGCCAAGGCTCGAGCGGCCTGGAGATCCTGTCCAATAGCCCAGCGAGCCTGCGCCAAAGGAAATCGCGCATCGGCCAGCGCGGTCGAGTTCGGGTCGAAGGGCTTGAGAAGTCGGACGGCCGAGGTGAGAACTGGCACGGCCTCTCGATACTTTTTTTCCGCGACGAGGGTTTTGCCCAGCTCGGTGAGCGGATCGGAGGTCAGCACGTCGTCAGGCCCCATCAATTCGGTCGCCAGATCGACCGAGGCTCGAAGGTCCTTCTCCGAGTCCCGAAGCAGGTGAAGCGTCCTTAAGGCGGCACCCCTATTGTCGAGAACTTCCCAGAGGATCGGGCTGCGGCTTCCATAGGCGGTTCGGAAGATATCGAATGCCTCCTGGGCGAAACTGAGCGCCTCTCTGCCTTCGCCCAGATAAGAATGAAAGGCCGAGATCTCGAATAGAGAAATACCGATGTCCGGATGGTTTGGCGGAAGAGCTTTTCGCTTGAGAGAGAGGGCGAGAGAGAGCTCTGGAACAGCTTCTGTGAAATTCCCCGACCTACCTAGCTCCACCGCCCGATTTTGATGGAACCAGGCGGCAATCCTTTCGTGACCGGGGCCGAGGCGTCGTATGAGCGCGCGCGTGAGTGGCTCCCAGCTCTGGGCCTCCGCGAGACCGATATAGAGGCCCATGGAAACCATCTGGGCAGCGGCTTCTGCGGCAAGGTCGTCGCGATGAGCTGAAAGCGCCAACCAGACAGTTTCTTCGTACAATTTCGCCGATATCGTGACGTCACCGAGCTTGCCGGACAGCCAGCTCTGAGTGGCGAGCGCTTCGGCCACCAGAGGAGAGTAGCCGGTGGTGCGCGCCGCTTCTGTCAGCGGTCGAACTTTATCGTACGCAGCTGACCACTGACCCGTATCTGTCAGAGCCTTGATCTCTGTCAATTGAGCCTCGAGAGCGGAGACGCGAGCGCGCACGGTCCTATCGGCCGGTGGCGGCACCACCGCCCGTAGCCCCGCGACGTCCGCGCATCTGTCGATCCCCGGCAACGCGTTGACCGCGTTCACCGCCTCCACCACCGCTCGCGCGTCGGCGTGCGAGAAGACATCCGTCAGCGCCTGGAGCGCACCGCGCTCGCCGTCTAGGCAGGTCATGCGCAGGTCGAGCACCTCGTCGGACTGGTCGCCGCGGACGTGCGTCGCCTCGCAGGTGTCGGTGTAGGCGGTGGTCCACTTCCGAAAGTAGTCGTCGAGCAGCGCGGAGACGCGCGGCCAGGTCTCTCCCACGATCGGGCTCCCCGAGGCGACGAAGGCACGGTGCAATTCGACGTGGCGCGGGCCGGCCGGGTCGAGCTCCCAGCTCCCCTGCAGCTTCTCGCCGGCGCCGCGGCAGAAGCGTTGGCCGCGGGTGGCAATCCGTTGCGCGCCCGCGACGGCAGCGATCACCGCCACGCCGGCGAGGGCGCCAACCACCAAGCTACGCCGGTGGCGGAGCGGATCTGTGCGCAACGCGGTCAGGAGCTCGCGCATCGACGGGAACCGGCTCGCCGGGTCGGCGCTCAGCCCCCGGCGGAGGACCCGCTGCAGGAACGCCGGGACCCGGGCCTGCTTGGGGGACTGGCGGGCCTGGCCGGTGGTCACGGCGGCGACCAGCTCGGCGAAGGTTCCGGAGGCGAACGGGCGCTCGCGGGTGAGGGCCTCGTAGAGGGCGACGCAGAAGCTGAACTGGTCGGTGCGGGCGTCGCTCTTGCCGCCGAGGAACTGCTCGGGGGCCATGTAGAGGGGCGTCCCCAGCAGCACGCCGGTGTGGGTGAGCGCGATGGTTTGGGCGGTCGGGACCTCGCCGGAGGTCAGATCGATCGCGGGCTCCTCGCCGGCCTCGGGTCCGTCGCCGGCCAGGCCGAAGTCCAGGACGCGGGCGGCGCCGTCGCGACCAACCATCACGTTCTGCGGCTTGAAATCGCGGTGGACGAGGCCGGCTTCGTGGGCGGCCAGGAGGCCCTCGCCGGCGGCGGCGAAGAGGTCGCGCACCTCGCGCCAGGTGCGGGGCTTCTCGACCAGCCAGGCGGCCAGGGTCTGGCCGTCGACCAGCTCCATCGCCAGGTAGACGCGGGTGGTGCCGCCATCCTCGACGGTGCCGGCGTCGTAGACCACCACCACGTTGCGGTGGGAGAGGCGGGCGGTCGCCTGGGCCTCGCGCAGGAGGCGCTCGCGGGCGGCGGGCGTGGCGGCGCCGGGCGCCCGCTCGTTCAGCAGCTTGAGGGCCACCTTCCGATCGAGGCGGGGGTCGTAGGCGGCGTAAACATCGCCCATCCCGCCGCGGCCGAGCAGGCTGAGGATGATGTAGCGCCCCATACGGGCGCCGCGGCCGAGGACGCCGGCGTCGGCGGGCGGCCCGCCTGATCGCCCCGCCTCGGGGGCGCCCCTGAGGCCGGCGGCCGCCGCGCGGGTACAGGCGGCGCAGCCGGGGAGGTGGGCCTCGAAGCGCGCCCGTTCTTCTTCCGCGAGCCCGCCGGCCAGGTACGCTCCGACCGCGCTTTCGTACGAGCACGCCACGACGGCGGCAGCCTAACGGAATGTCGTGGCGGCTGTCATCACGGCAACACGTGATAGCGTGGCCCCGCAATGAGCGAACGGGGCGCTCTCGCTGCGACGTTTCGGGCAGAGCTCGCGGGCGGCGAACCCGCCACCGACGGAGATCTGGAACGAGAGCTGGCGGCTGCCTGTGCGCTCGGTCACCGCGTATTTGCGCAGATTGCTCTCGACGATTGGACGTTCGTTCGCCACCTCGCGCGCGTCTTCAAACGCGACGCCAACGACGAGGCCGCGCTCTCGGCGCTCGCGTTAGAGGATCTGTTCCTCTCCTGCGCTTGCCTGGAAGGCGACGCGGCGGCCACCGCGATCTTCCGGGCGCGGTACCGGACGACGATCGTCGAATCGATCCGCAGCATCGTCCCCGCAGCCGACGTCGACGACGTCCACGGCCAGTTCGTGCAGGAGCTCCTGGTGGGGACCGCCGCGACGTCGCCCAAGCTCGCCAGCTACGCGGGGCGGGCCTCACTCGATCGCTGGCTGGGGGTGGGCGCGCGGCGGGCGGCGCTGATGTGGCTGCGCAAGAGCCAGGCCGAGGGGCGCGCACGGCGAGCCGCTGCGACCGATCCGGAGCCGGGCGACGCCAACAACGTCGAATCGGCT
Organism: Polyangia bacterium; assembly: GCA_035546895.1. Taxonomy (GTDB): domain Bacteria; phylum Myxococcota_A; class Polyangia; order Fen-1088; family Fen-1088; genus JADGRB01. Next base: position 3,647 of record DASZVW010000242.1, on the reverse strand, counting down.
TATCTAAAGGAGCGCTACCGGGGCGCGTTCGAGCGGGCGCTGGGTGAGGCGCTCAAGCGGCTGCCGGAGCGGGACCGGGTGGTGCTGCGGCTCTCGCTGGTCAACGGCGTCAGCGTCGAGAAGATCGGGACCATGTTCAAGGTCAGCCAGTCGACGGTCTCGCGCTGGCTGGCGGCCGCGCGCGGTACCCTCCTCGACGACGTCAAGGAGACGCTCCGGCGGCGGCTCGGGGCCTCGTCGAGTGAGCTGGCCTCGCTGGCCCGCATGGTGGCGAGCCGCCTCGACCTCACGCTGCCGAGCTTCCTCAAGCAGGCCTGAGGACGCGCGCCGATCAGAGGTTGATGGTGCCGCGCAGCCCGAACTGCAACCACTCGTGCAGCGACGGGTTGGCGACGTCTCCGGAGGCCCCGTTCGCCGAGCCCGAGGAGAACTGGCCGAGCGAGAAGCTCGCGAAGGGGCCGAGGGCGAGCTGGTCGCCGGACCTGAACTCGCCGCCGACCTCGATGGTCGCGTAGTCCCAGCCGGTGAACTCGGCGGAGAGCTCGCCCGACTCGGACAGCTCGAACCACTCATACCCCACGCCGATCCCCAGCCAGGGATCCACGGGCATCCCGGCCCGGGAGGTGAAGATGGCCTCCAGGTTGAGGCGATAGTCGGTCGCCGAGCAGCTGGCCCCCGGGTCGCAGTTCTTGGTCAGCGTGGGGGCCAGGTCGAACGCCAGCCCGACGGCCACGTTCTTGTTTCCCCGGATCGTCAGCTCCAGGGTCAGCGGGACGGCGCCCGACAGGAAGTTGCCGAGCTGGTTGTCCGCGGCGAGGTCGCCCATCGGGATCGCGAACCCGACGCGGGCGCCGAGGTCCATCCCTGGCCGATCCATGACCCCCACCTCGCCTTCGGGGGCGCGCGGGTCTTCGTCGCCGCTCGCGGGCGCCCGGGCCCGCGAAGACTGGCCGTGCGCCGCGCCGGACGCCAGACAGACCAACGAAGCAACCAACCACGCGCGTCTCGCCACGGTCTGCACGGCCGCATCGTTCCATAGGTTTATGCAAAATGCAATTACTGGTCCGGACCGGCGCGCCCGGGGCCGCGCGCCGGGTCCGCGCCTCAGCTCGCCCACCAGTACGAGAGCTTGAGCAGCAGGACGTCGGTGCTGGCGCCGTGGTCGAACGCGCGCGGGGCCAGCGTGGCGGGGCCCATCAGGTTCTGGACCTCGGGGATCTGCGAGCGGGTGTAGACGAGGTAGAGGAGCGAGCCGAGGCGGTACTCCCAGCGGAAGACGACGCTGGCGTTGAGCGCCGCCTCCTCGAAGTCGGGGTTGGTCGCCGGGACCAGCGACGGCGCGGCGGTCAGGTCCGAGAGGTGGACGGTGGTCCCCGCGGTGCGCGGCGGCGCGCCCGGCGCGGCGGGGAAGCTGCCGACCGAGCGCACGTCCGAGAAGTGCCCCGAGGCGAGGAAGGCCTGCGCGTAGGCCTGCAGCGACAGGCGCGGCGTGAAGGCGTAGCTGGCGCGCAGGGTGACGCTGACGTTCTTGGCGTCGAGCTTGCCGAACAGGTACGGATCGTAGGTCCCCACCGATTGCCAGGCGTAGCGGTACTCGCCGGCGGTGAAGGTGAGCTGGGGCAGCACCTCGATGTCGAGCTGGGGGAGGGCGTGGAAGACGGCGCTGGCCTGCACGTTGGTGGCGTAGGCGCCGTGGCCGATCACCTGGGTCTGGTTGGCGAGGGTGGCGTAGACCGAGCGGCGGGGATCGCTGTCGTACTCCAGCTTGGTCCCCACGTAGCCGGCGCGCTCGAGCGCGGTGCCGTCGCCGACCTCGCGGTCGTCGAAGCGCGCCGGCGCGTAGTCGAGGGCCAGGAAGACGGCCGAGAAGTCGAGCAGGTGGAGGCGGGTGTTGAGCTCGTAGCTCTGGCCGAGGTCGAGCCAGTCGTTGTTGCGGCTGTCGGCGGCGACGAAGGTGCTGGTGGTGTCGACGGTGTGCTTGCCGGGCTCCAGCGTCCGCCAGCCGACGCTGGCCGAGAAGACCTCCACGTTCTGCCGCTGCATGTAGCCGAGGTCGTTGTAGTCGAGCTGCCGGCCGGCGCCGGTGTACTCGGCGCTCCAGGTGAGGTGCTTGCCCCCCTCCTTGGCCACCCGCAGCCAGCCGCCCGGCGCGGTGGCGCCGGCGCCGATGTTGGTGCCGTCGGCCTGGGTGACGGCGGGGCCGCCGTGGATGAACGACTCGATGAAGGCGCCGTTGACGACGTAGGCGCCCGAGGGGGAGCGCCAGAGGGCGTCGACGCCGCCCAGGTAGGCGTCGTGGAAGCAGCGGGTCCCGAGCAGCGGCGTGGCGCCCGAGGGGCAGAGCTCGCGGGTGCTGCCGTCGACCAGCGCCGGGTAGTCGCCGTCCCCCTCGAACGTCGAGGAGCCGGTCCCGATGAGGCCGACGTGGCCGCCGCTGCCGAGCTCGCGCTTGAGGCGGAGCACGTTGAAGGCGGTCACCGGCGCGGCCAGCCGGTCGGAGGGCATCTGCGCCACCTGGTCGTAGATCGAGACCCGGTTGGCGGCGGTCACGGCGCTCAGCGCGCCGATGGTCCAGTCGGGGTTGAGGCGCCCGACCAGCTTGCCGGCGCCGTAGATGGTTGCCGGCTGCGGCAGGTCGACCAGCTCCTCGTTGCTGGAGGTGTCGTTGCGCAGCGACGGCGGCAGCGGCGCGCTGCCGATCCGGCGCGAGTAGAAGACCTGCATGGGGAACGAGAAGGCGTCGATCCCCTCCAGGAAGAACGGCCGCTTCTCGGGCAGGAACGTCTCGTAGGTCGAGAGGTTGAGGATGATCTGGTCGAGCTCGACCTGCGAGAAGTCGGGGTTGAGGGCGGCGTCGAAGGTCAGGTCGTGCGCGATGTGCCACTTGAGGTCGAGCCCCAGCGAGGCGTGGTCGTCGTAGCCGCTGCCGACGGAGGTCTGGCTGGCGTCGCGCCGCCGCACCTCGCCGAGCGCGAACGGCTGCAGCTCCAGCGCGCCGGCCCCCTTGAGGTCGCGCAGGTCGTCGAGGCGCCCGAAGAAGGCGATCGGCCCGGCGACGTCGCGCGGGATGTACGACCAGATGTCGGTCTCCTCGCGCCCGGCGATGAAGCGCGCGGCCTGGAACCCCCAGCTCTGCACGGGGAGCTTGCTGTCGAAGCGCAGCACGCGCAGCGGGATCCGGATCTCCGCCGACCACCCGCGCTTGGTGCGGGCGGTCTTGGCCTCCCAGTTCTCGTCCCACTCCCAGGAGTAGGTGGTCTGGTCGATGATCTGCGCGTCGGCCAGCACGCCGGCGATGTTCACCGCGAACATGTAGGCGCTCTTGCCGTCGTTGCGCGAGTCGATGTGGACGTAGACCCACTCGCTCTCCGAGTCGCGGTCGCGCCGGGTCAGGCGCTCGACGATGGGGGTGTGGATCTGCTCGCAGTCGAAGCCGATGTAGATCGCCGACTGGTCGTAGAGCACGCGCAGCGTGGTCCGCTCGGACGGCCGCCCGCCGTCGAAGGGGTACGACTGGGTGAACGCCGTCGTGCCGGGCGCCGCGCGCCAGACGGCGTCGTCGAGCCGCCCGTCGATGAGCGGCGGCGCCTCGGCGCGGACGGCCGCCAGGTGAGGCGAACCCTCGCCGGTGGTCGACGTCAAGGCGA
>DASZVW010000241.1:0-2008 GCA_035546895.1 Polyangia bacterium | reverse complement strand
GAAGCGGCGGCGGAACGGGTGGCGCGGGCGCGACAGGAGGAACCGGCAGCGGGACGTGCGGCGGCGGAGCGGCCCAATCGTCGGACGTCACGATCAACGAGTCCAGCCTGCAGCAGCAGATCACGGGCTTCGGCGTCTCCTCCGCCTGGGCGGGGAGCTACGCGAACGCCTCGGACCCTCAATATCTCTGGTCGACCACCACCGGCGCCGGCCTGAGCTTGCTCCGCATCCGGTACGGCGACGGGCTCGCCATCGCCCAGGCGGCCGTCAAGGCCGGCGTGACGGTGTGGCTGACGCCCTGGGGGACGGGGCCCAACGGCTCACCGGGCGGCAGCGACACCACGACCGAGACCGCCAACGGCTGCAAGAGCAGCGTTCCCGTGCTCACCAACCCGCAGGATTGGGCCAACAACCTCGCCGCCTGGGTGCAGAACGCGAAGGCCCAGGGCGTGCCGCTCTACGCGGTGTCGGCCGAGAACGAGCCGGACAGCTGCGGCATCAACCAGACGACCTCCTATTCGTCGGCGCAGCTGGCCACCTGGATCGGGAGCTACCTCGGCCCCGCGATGGCCCCGCTGGGGGTGAAGGTCATGGCGCCGGAGACGCAAAACGCCTGCGGGTTCACCGGCTACTTCTCGGCGATCCAGGGCAGCACGGCCGCCTGGAACGCCGTGGGCATCTTCGCGAGCCACGAATATGGATGCGGCACCCTCCCCTCCGAGCCGTCGATCGCCGCCGCGAACAAGGAATACTGGGAGACCGAGGTCGACACGGGCGCCGCCAGCGGCGACTCCCCGGGTGACGGCATCGCCAGCGCGCTCCTGACCGTGACGACGATGCACAACGACCTCACCAAGGCCAACCTCAACGCCTGGCACTACTGGTGGATGTATTGCAGCAACAGCAGCGGCTGCCTCTACGACACCGGAACCAAGGTGTGGACCAAGCGCCTGTGGGCCATGGGCAACTTCTCGCGCTTCGTGCGGCCGGGGTGGAAACGGGTCGCCACCGCGGGGACCGCGCCCTCGGGCGTGCTGGTGAGCGCCTACCTCAATCCGGCCAACAACGCGCTCTCGATCGTGGCGATCAACAACAACACCTCGTCGAAGAGCGTGTCGTTCTACATCTCGGGAAGCGCGCCCTGCTCGCTGACGCCGTACGAGACCTCCGCGAGCAAGAACCTGGGCCAGGGCGCTGCGGTCAGCGTCTCGCAGTCGCGGGTGACGGTGACGCTCGACGCCCAGAGCGTGACGACCTTCGTCGGAACGCCGTAGAGGGCGCCCGGGCATGGCCAACCGACACCTCGTCCTTCTCGCGCTGGCGGCGGTCACCGGCCCCGGCCTGGTCTCGATGGCCTGTGGCTCCGGATCGGGTTCTCTCTCCGGCTCGGGTGGGAAGTCCGGAAGCGGCGGAGCGGCCGCGGCCGGCGGGGCTTCGGGGACCGGCGGCGCGGGAGCGGCGTGCTCGAACGTGACCGCCTGTGGGGGAGACCTCGTCGGAGCCTGGATGGTGGCGTCGTCCTGCCTGCGGGTGACCGGCGACCTCGATCTCTCGCTGGTCGGCGCGGGGTGCCCCTCCGCGCCGGTCACCGGCGATCTCCAGGTGACCGGCACCTGGACCGCCAACGCCGACGGAACGTACACCGACGACACCACCACCTCCGGCACCGAGCAGCTCGCCCTGGCGCCCGCCTGCCTGGTGATCTCGTCGACCCCGGTCACCTGCAGCGGCGCCGCCGGCCTGCTCACCAGCCTCGGCTACTCCTCGCTCACCTGCACGAGCGCGGCCGACGGCGGGTGCGACTGCACCGCCACCGTCCATCAGACCGCCGGGCTCGGGCAGGTCTCTCCGGCCCCGTCGACGGCCGGCAACTACACCCCGGCCGGAAACCTGGTCACGCTCACGGAAGACTCGGGCGACGCGCCGTACGCCTACTGCGCCTCGGGGAATACGCTCACGCTGACGCCGCAAAGCACCAGCCCGGTGGTCACCGGGACCATCGTCCTCC
>DASZVW010000240.1:0-4645 GCA_035546895.1 Polyangia bacterium | reverse complement strand
GCCGAATCCGCCGTTCGATCCGTTCATCGTGCTCGTCGGCACGGACGCGCGGAGCCTGCGCGCGCTGACGCACGAGCTGGTCCACGACCTCAGCGCCTGGTACATGCCGATCCAACCCGCCTGGTACGCCGAGGGGCTGGCGACGTTCCTCGAGACGGCCAGCTACGATCGGAAGAGCGGCCTGTTCGAGGCCGGCCGCCCGTCGCCGGACCACGCGTGGTCATCGTCGAAACCGTTCCTCGCGGCCGTGCTCCTCGACGACCAGTTCTCGGAGACGACGCCGAACCTCGGGGCGTTCGAGGCGCGCGCGCGGCTGCTGGTCGACTTTCTCGTCAACGTTCACCCGCGCGAGTTCGACCGCCTGTGCGCCGCGCTCGAGGCCACGAAGTCGACCGCCGAGGCGTGGGCGCGCGCGCTGCCCGATCTGCCGATCGATCGCCTCGACCAAGCGCTCGACGACTACGCGTCGCGTGGGCAGTACCTGATCCTGCGCCGCGCGCTGACGATACCCGCGCCCGAGATCAAGGTGCGCGAAATGCCCGACGCGGAGGTGCACGTCGTCCGGGCGCAGCTCTTGCGAACCCCCACCCCCGGTGTCCGCCCGGACGATGAGGGCGCTCGCCGCGAGCTGGAGGAGGCGACGGCGGCCGACCCGACCAACACCGGGGCATTCGCCCGGCGCGTGGTCTGGTACACGCCTCCCCGGCAGCGACCACAGCTCGCCGCTGCAGCCCAGCGTCTCGCGGACGCCCACCCGACCGACTGGTTGGCGTGGCTGCTGGTCGGGCTCACCACCACCGGAGCGCAGCACCGGACCGCGCTCGTTCGCGCCCTGGCGATCGATCCGAACCAGCCGGCCGTGCTGAGCGACCTCGCCGCCATCGACCTCCGCGAAGGCCGGTTCGAGGACGCGCTGGCGTTCGCGACCAGGGGCATGTCGTTCCGCCAGAACGTGTGGCCGCTCGCCTTCGAGGCCATGCAGGCCCAGCTGGCGCTGGGGCACTGCGAGGACGCCGCCCTGCTCGCGCGCGTGCTGAGCACCCGGGGGCCGCGTACCTTCCGGACGCTGGTCCTTCGGGTCGCGGCCGCCTCCGCCTGCAAGCCGAGAGGCGCGGAGGAGACGCCGGACCGAGCGCCGCCCCACCCCGGCCCGCCGTGACCTGCTCGCCTCAGCGGTCGACCGTGACGGCGAGGCGCCGGGCGCGCTTGCACATGCGCGCCGACAGGTCGACCCCGACGGCGTCCAGCCCGAGAGCGTTGGCCACCGCGAGGACGGTGCCCAGACCGCAGAACGGATCGACGATCGTGCGGGTGGTGGTCTCGGCGACGACGAACCGGCAGGCGTCCACGCAGGCGAGCACCCCCATCGACTTCACGCCCGGCTGAAATCCCCCGTCGGGCAGCAGGTCGGGCGTGGCGCGCCGGAGGGTCGGCCGGAGCACGCGCGCGAAGCCGAGCAGGTGCGAGTAGCTGGCCCGGCCGCGCGTCAGCGTCCCCGGCGGCCTCCGGCAGACGATCTTGTGGAACAGCGCCCCCATCCCGGCGCGCTCGGCGGCGCGCGCCACCATCGCCCCCTTGTCGACCCAGAGCCCGGCGTGGCGCACGTCGCTCTGGAAGAAGATCGCCACCCCCTCGTCGGGCACGCTGCGCATGGTCAGCGCCGCCGCCTCCTCGAACCAGCGCCGCCACCCGTCGAACCCCAGCGCCGGCAGCTCGGAGGCGTCCGGCAGCGACGTCACGACGCTGGCGCCGGCGAGCGGGCCCGCGACGCGCAGCCACGCCAGCGCGTCGGCGTGGTGCACCGTGCGCGTGGGAGCGGCCGTCGAGGCGGCGGGCACGCCGGGCGAAGAGAGGGCGGCGGGCCCCACGGCCTTACTTGGTGAACAGGGTCAGATCGGCGGCGTCGCCCATCGCCTGGTAGCCCGCGGGCCCGGGGTGGAGCCCGTCCGCCTGCGACCACGCGGCCAGCGCGGCCTGGATCTTCGGTGGGTTGTCGCCGTCGGTGAGCGCCGCATCGAAGTCGATGAAGCCGTCGAAGTTGCCGGCGGTCTTGATCCAGGTGTTGACCTGCTCGCGCACCATCTCGTGCGCGGCGGTGTAGTACGTGGGGGTCCCGGTGGTGTCGCCGCCGAAGGGGGTGATGGTCCCGCCGTAGATCACCAGGCCGGCGGCGTGGGCGCGGCCGATCAGATCCAGGTAGGCGCTCTCCAGCGCCGCGGCCGACACGTCGCCCGCGATGTCGTTCACGCCGTCGAGCACGATCACGTAGTGGACGCCGTCCTGCCCCAGCACGTCGTGGGCGAAGCGGGCCTGGGCCGCGGTGCCGACGGTCCCGATCACCACCGATCCCCCGATCCCCACGTTCATCATGGAGACGCCGGTGGTGGGGGGATTTCCCTGCAGCCGCGCCTCCAGGACGTCGGTCCAGCGGTCCTCGCCGTCGGTGTTGGTGCCCCGGCCGTCGGTGATCGAGTCGCCGATCGCCACCACGCCCCTGGCCGAGGCGTCCGCCATCACGTCGACCGCCGAGATGAAGAACCAGAGGACCGCTTTGGTCGCCGAGGTCATATCGGCCGCGTCGACGGTGGTGCTGGCGCTCTGGAAGTAGGACGTCGTCCGCGAGCCGGAGTGCTGGGTCAGGGTGGCGGGGACGCTCCCCAGCGCGGTGGTGATCGTCAGGTTGCCGAGCGCCGGGAGGGCGAAGGCGATCGGATCCGACCAGGCCTCCGCCCCCGCCGCGACGGTCACCGAGGCCATGCCCGAGAACGTCAGGGGCGTGTCGGTCGAGGTGTCGATGGTGCTGTCCACGTTCGCCCCGGCGGCCGCGCCGCAGAGCGCGACGTGCGCGGCGTCGATGACCAGCGGCGCCTCGCCGTCCAGGTTCGAGAACTGGACGCGGATCTGGCTGCCGCCCAGCGACACGTGCGCGACCTGCCGGATGACGCTGTCCGCGAGCGGGATCGGCGGCGCGTTGCTGGCGTTGGTGTCGACATAGGGCGCGGCCGTCCAGGTCCCCACCCACTTCTGCGGCCCCGCGCCGCCCGTCCCCTGCGTCCCGCCGGAACCACCCGCCCCGGTCGTCCCGCCGCCGCCGCCGCAGGCGAGCCCGAGCCCGCTCACGACGATGCCCAACACCGGAAGAAAAGAAGACCGCCTGGGGACGTCCATGGCCCTCCTTGTACTCCTGTCGGCTCCCCTCTGAGAAGGCCGTTCCGGACCGCCGGTCAGCCCGGCAGCGGCGCGAACAGGCTGTCGACCTCGCGCGCCGTGACCGGCAGGCCGGGGCCGGGCGCCAGGATCCCGTCGGCGAGCTGGCGCTTCCGCCGCTGCAGCCCCAGCATCCGCTCCTCGACGCTGCCGGCGACGATCAAGTTGTAGACGAACACCGACCGCGTCTGGCCGATCCGGTAGGCGCGGTCGGTGGCCTGCGCCTGCGCCGCCGGGTTCCACCAGGGGTCGTAGTGGACCACGGTGTCGGCGGCGGTCAGGTTCAGCCCGGTCCCGCCCGCCTTGAGGGTGATGAGGAAGACGTCGGCGCGGCGCTGCTGGAAGGTGTCGACCGCCTGCTGCCGGTCGGCCGTGGCGCCGGTCAGCGCCACCCAGCGGACGTCGCGCGCGGTGAGGCCTTCGGCGATGAGGCGGACCATGCTGGCGAACTGCGAGAACACCAGGACGCGCCGCCCCTCGGCGAGCTGCTGGCCGACCAGCTCCATCAGCACATCGTACTTCGCCGACTCGCGGACGGAGGCCGCCGCCTCACCGCGCACGAGCCGCGGGTCGCAGCAGACCTGGCGCAGCTTCATCAGCGCGTCGAGGATGGTGATCGTCGAGCCGCCCAGCCCCTTGCTGGCGATCACCCGCCGCACCTCGGTGTGCGCGGAGACCCGCAGGCTCTCGTAGAGGTCGCGCTGCGCGCCGCCCAGCTCGATCGGCCGCACGATCTCGGTCTTGGGCGGCAGGTCGCGCGCCACCTCCTCCTTGTTGCGGCGCAGGATGTAGGGGGCGACCTGCTCGCGCAGCGCGCGCAGCCGCTCCCGGTTGCCGCCGCGCTCGATGGGCGCCGCGAACCGGTGGCGGAACCAGTCGGCGTCGCCCAGCAGGCCGGGGTTGAGGAAGTCGAACAACGCCCACAGCTCGCCCAGGTGGTTCTCCACCGGCGTCCCGGAGAGGCACAGGCGATGGGCGGCGTTGACGCGCGCGGCGGCCCGGTGCGCCTGGCTGGCGGGGTTCTTGATCGCCTGCGCCTCGTCGAGGATCAGCATCGAGAACCGGCGCGAGGCCAGCAGCGCCTCGTCGCGCACCAGCAGCGGGTAGCTGGTCAGCGCGACGTCGCAGCGGCCGGCCTGCGCCCACTGAAAGCGGCGGCCAGCGCCGCGCACCAGCTGCACGCGGAGGTGGGGCGCGAACCGACCCAGCTCGCGCCGCCAGTTCCCGGCCACGCTGGTGGGCGCCACGATCAGCGCCGGCGCGTCGAGCCGCCCGGCCTCCTTCTCGGCGACCAGGTGGGCGATCGTCTGCAGCGTCTTGCCCAGCCCCATGTCGTCGGCCAGCACGCCGCCGGCGCCGTTCGCGCGCAGGTGCTGCAGCCAGCGCAGGCCGTCCTCCTGATACGGGCGCAGCGTGGCGCGCAGGCCGCCCGGGACCG
>DASZVW010000239.1:0-3075 GCA_035546895.1 Polyangia bacterium | reverse complement strand
GTTACCCGCCCGGCTATCCGCCGGGGTACGCGCCCGCGCCCGGCTACCCGCCGCCGCCCGGCTACCAGCTCGTCCCCGTGGAGCAACTCCACACCGGCGTCTACGTCCACCTCCACATCGGCGGCGGGTTCACCTCGGTCTCGGGCGCCGGCACCAAGGTCTCGGGCAGCGGCCCCTCGTTCGCGGTGGCGGTCGGCGGCGCCGTCATCCCCAACCTGGCGCTGTTCGGGAACCTCTTCTTCACCGGCTCCACCAACCCGGACATCAGCGCCACCGGATACGGCAGCCAGAGCACCACGGGCGACACCTTCGTCGGCGGGTTCGGGGCGGGCGCCGCCTACTACTTCATGCCGGTCAACATCTTCATCTCGGCCGCGCTGGGCGCCGTCGAATTCGAGCTGGACGACGCGAACGGCAACTCCGTCTCCCAGTCCAAGATCGGGCTGGGGTTCGAGGGGCTGGTGGGGAAGGAGTGGCTGGTCTCCCCGCACTGGGGCCTGGGCGCCGCGCTGGAGTTCGTGGCCGCCTCGATGGCCGACAAGAACGACACCAGCGTCACCTGGAAGGCCGGGGCGTTCAACGTGCTCTTCTCCGCCACCTGCTTCTGAGCCGCCGCGGCGGCGGCCGCGCCCGGGATCTTTGCTAGGCTCGGGCATCATCGAGATCCAGATCGCCGACAGCGTCACCGCCGTCGCGGCCGCCGAGTGGGACCGGCTGGCCGGCGACGACGACCCGTTCCTCGAGCACGCCTTCCTGGCGGCGCTCGAGGCGTCCGGGAGCGTCGGCGCGCGCGCCGGGTGCGTGCCGCGGCTGGTGCTGGCGCGAGCCGGCGGGCGGCTGGTGGGCGCCGTCCCGCTCTACCTCAAGACCAACAGCTACGGCGAGTTCATCTTCGACTGGTCGTGGGCCAACGCCGCCCACCGCGCCGGCGTCAGCTACTACCCCAAGCTGGTGGCGGCCATCCCCTTCACCCCGGCCACCGGGCGGCGGCTGCCGCTGCTCGAGGCGCCCGACGTCGACGCCGCCGCGGTGACGGCCGCGCTGCTGCGGGCGACGCGCGAGCTGGCCGACGCGGAGGAGGCCTCGTCGATCCACTTCCTCTTCTGCACCGAGCCCGAGAAGCGGGCGCTGGCCGCGGCCGGCTACCTGCCGCGCCTCAGCATGCAGTTCCACTGGCATAACCGCGCCGGGCGGCCGTTCGAGAGCTTCGACGACTACCTCTCGACCTTCCGCGCGCAGAACCGCAAACAGGTCCGCAAGGAGCGCCGGGTGGCCGCCGAGCACGGCCTTACCTTCCGGACCGCCACCGGCGCCGAGCTCGAGCCGCGCGACTGGAAGGCGCTGCGCGCGTTCTACGTCGAGAACGTCGACCGCCACGGCGGCCACGCCTATCTCTCGGCCCGGTTCTTCGAGATCGCGCGGGAGACGCTCTCGCACCGCTGGATCTCCACGCTGGCCTACCAGGGGACGACGCCGGTCGCCGGCACCATCAACTTCGAGAAGGGGGCCCACCTCTACGGCCGCTACTGGGGCTGCCTGGCCGACTTCCAGATGCTCCACTTCGAGCTCTGCTACTACCAGCTCATCGAGCGGGCCATCGCCAGGCGGCAGACGCTGTTCGAGGCCGGCGCCCAGGGCGAGCACAAGCTGAAGCGGGGGCTCGCCCCGGCCTTCACCCACAGCGCCCACTGGATCCGGCAGCCCGACCTGGCCGAGGCGATCGGCCGCTTCGTCGCCCGGGAGGCCGACTCGGTGGAGGCCGAGGTCCGCGAATACGCCGCGCACACCCCCTTCCGGCAAGCGGGCGAGCCGGAGCCGGACGGCTGAGGCTTGTGGCCGGTATGTTCACAATTCATAATGTCGTGAACATGTCGGTGCGGCACAAACACCTGAAGCTCGATCAGACCAAGATCGACAAGGCGCGACGCCTGTTCGGCGTCAAGACCGAGCAGGAGACCATCGAGCGGGCGCTCGACCTGGTCATCGCCGAGGAGCCGATCCTGCGCGCGCACCGCAAGGTCAAGAACGCCGGCGGCCTCGCCGACCTGTTCGCGTGAAGAAGGTCGTCCTCGACACCAACCTCTACGTCGACTGGGTCAACCAAGGCCTGCGGGAGGAGGTCATGCTGGGCGGCGGCTTGCTGCGCTACCTGAGCGCCGTGGTGGTCATGGAGCTGCGGGCCGGCGCCCGCACGCGCGCCGGCCGCTCGGCGATCGATCAGCTGGTCCGCGGGTATCGGGCCGCGAACCGGCTGGTCCCCCCGCCGGCCGCGGTGTTCGAGCGGGCCGGGGCGCTGCTGCGCCGCCTGAAGCTCGCCGGGCGCGAGGTGCGGTCGACCGCCTTCGTCAATGACGTGCTCATCGCGCTGACCGCGCGCGCCCTCGGCGCCACCGTGGTGACCGCCAACCACGACGACTTCGAAGCGATCCGGCGCCTCGAGCCCTTCGCGCTCGAACGAGCATGATCGAAGCCGTCTACTTCTTCCTGTTCGGGTCGGTGGCCATCGGGATGGTGTACATGCCGGCGCACCTGCGGGCGCTGGGGTTCTCGGGGGCGCAGATCTCGGCGGCGCTGGCGGTGGCGCCGTTCCTGTCGCTGGGGGTGCCGCTCGGGTGGGCCTGGCTGGCCGATCGGACGCGCCGGCACGATCGGGTGCTGCAGGCGATCGCCTTCGGGGCCTGGCTGGGGTTCGCGCCGCTCGCCTGGGCGCACGGGCGGGCGGCGCGGAGCTTCGCGCTGGTGCTCGGGGGGTACCTGGGGTACGCGGTCTTCTTCGTGGGGATGGGGACCCTGACGGACGCCCTGGCGGTGGTGCGCGTGCGGGCGGGGGCCGTGTACGGGCGGCTGCGCCTGTGGGGCTCGGTCGGGCACGTGACGGCCGCCCTCTCCGTGGGGGCGCTGCTGGGGCCGTACGTGCTGCGCCTGCGCGGGCCGCTGGTGCCGTGCGCGATGTGGGCCGCGCTGGGCGGCGTCTTCCTGGTGTCGCTCTCGCTCGGAGGCTCCGGCGAGCGGGCGGCGCGCCCGCGCCTCGGCGACGTCCGCGCGCTGCTGGCCGGCCAGCGGGAGCTGCGCCTG
>DASZVW010000238.1:0-1758 GCA_035546895.1 Polyangia bacterium | reverse complement strand
GGCGGCGCCGCCGGGCGCCGGCCAGGACCGCCGCCAGCAACAGCCAGGACCAGGAGGCGGCCGCGCCGCCGCCGACGGTGTCCGCGAGACCGCAGTGGCAGCCGCCGCCGGTCGAGCCGGTCCCGGTGGCCGCGCCGCCGGTGCCTGTGCCCGCGCCGCCGCTCCCGCCCGAGCCGGTGCCGCCGGGGTGGCCGGCGTCGTGAACGGGCGGGGGGCCGTCGGCGCCACCGTCGATCGAGGCGGGGACGACGGCGGCCGAGCAGACGGCGTCGGAGTCGTCATCCGAGAAGAGGCCCATCCCGGCCCGCGTCTCGCAGTCGGTCTGGCAGTACGCCCGCAGGCAGCTCGGGATCGCCTGGATGTTCTGGTCGAAGGCCATCAGGGGCTGCCAGCTCATCCCTTCGTCGATCGAGGTGTAGATGGCGTAGGGGTCGAGCATGTTCTCGCTGGCGCCGTAGAGCTTGGCGCCGCGCGCCGCGAGGCCCGTGAAGTTGAACGGCACCGGCGGGAGCTGCTGGAAGCTGCCGCCGCCGTCGGTGGAGCGGTAGGCGACGGAGGTGTCCCCCAGCACCCCCCCCGCGACGAGCGACCCGCTCGCCAGCCGCGCGAAGGCGGCGAAGACGCCGCCCGAGAAGCTGAGCGCCGTGGTGGCGGTGACGCCGCCGTCGGTGCTGATCGCCAGTGCGTCGGCCGTCCCGTTGCCGGCGCGCATGAACAGCTTCTGCGGGTTGCCGGGATCGACGGCGACCAGGCGGAGGCTGTAGGTGCCGCTCGGGAGGCTGGCGGTGAGATCGTGGACCGCCCAGGTGCCGCCGCCGTTGGTGGTCACGGCCACCATCGGCGCGTAGGTGCTGCTGGTGAGCGTGAGGTAGACCGTCTGGGGCTGGGAGCGCGAGATCTCGACCCCCGTGATGTGGTCGCCGGCCGGGGCGGTGTAGCGGAGCTGCGGGAACGTCGCGCCGCCGTCCGACGATTCGACGACCGTGTAGGTGATGCCGCCGCCGTCGAGCGAGACGGCCACCACGGCCAGCACGCGGTCGGCGTTGGTCGGATCGACGAAGGCGTCGGTCGCCCCGGCCACCGACGCCGTCCAGGTGCAGGAGCTGTCGTCCGAGAAGATGAGGTTGGTCGGGGAGACCGCGAAGATCCGGTTCCGGGGCGCCGGCCCCATCTGGTAGAGGATGGCGAAGTTGTTCGCCCCCTGCTCGCAGGCCCAGACCCAGGTCTGATCGCGGTCGAAGGACATCACCAGGCCGAAGTTGGTGGCCAGCAGCGTCTCGTCCGGGAGCTGCGCGGGCGCCAGGATGCCGAGCGAGTCGGGGAAGGCGCCGTCGGCGCGGGCCGCGCGCGCCCCCAGCAGGAGCGGCGCGGCCGTCGCCAGCAACGTCAGGGCGCGGACGCCGTGACTCGAGCGTGCGCCCATCGGTGCCGCGGCGATCAGGCGCGCTTGCGGGGGCGCCGCGCGAAGGCCAGGCCGACGAGGCCGCCGACCGCCAGCCAGAGCTGGTTCGTGGAGCCGGCCGGTTGCGCGGGGTCGAAGCTGCAGGAGCAGCCCCCCGACACCGTCGAGGACTGGCCCGAGGTGCCGCCGGTGCTGGCCCCGCTGGTCCCGCCCGAGGCGGGGCTGCCGCCGGTGCCGGTGGCGCCGCCGGTGCCGGTCACGGAGCTGCCGCCGGTGCCGGTGGTGCCGCCGGTGCCGGTCGCGGAGGTGCCGCCGGTGCCGGTGGCGCCGCCGGTCCCCTTGGCGCCGCCCGCGCC
>DASZVW010000237.1:0-13311 GCA_035546895.1 Polyangia bacterium | reverse complement strand
AGAGCAGGCCGGCACGAGCTGGGTGTAACTCACCGGTTTGCGGCCTGGAAACAGATTAGCGCACAGGCGAGTTGAACGAAGGCGAGATGATTTTCGGCGGTGCGCTCCCACCTGATCCGCAGCCCGCGAAAGTTGTTGTGCCAGCTATTGGTTCGTTCAACGACCCAGCGCCTTGCCTTCTTGCCGCGGATAGGGCCGGTGAGGGCCGGCTCTCCCCGGCGCCGAATATGCGGCCTGACGCCGCGAGCACGAGCCTCGCTTTCCGGCTTGTCGTAGTCGTACCCTTTGTCCAGGCAGAGATTCTTCGGGCGTCGGGGCCCTCGCGGCGCACGCAGTGGGACCGCGTCGAGCGTCCTGCCGACCATGTGCATGTCGTGGACGTTGGCCCCGGTGAGCGTCACCGCCAGCGGGATGCCCTGGCCATCGGTCAGGACGTGGCGTTTTGTGCCGAGTTTTGCGCGATCGGTCGGGTTGGGGCCCGTGAGGTCCCCCCCTTTGGTGCTTTGACGCTGGCGCTGTCGAGCGACGCCCAGTCCCACTCGATGCCGACCTTGTCGTCGTAGTAGATGAGCATCTCGACATGAGCCATCGCGAAGACCCCGGCCGCGCGCCAGCGCTTGAAGCGGCGAAAGCAGGTGCTGCCGCTGCCGAACTCCGCTGGTATCGCGTCCCACTGACAGCCGGTTCGCAGACGGTAGATGATCCCGCTCATCACGCGGCGGTCCTCGATCGGACGTTGTCCTCCCTTCGGGTTCGGAGCCTCGGTCGGAATCCAAACCTTGATGCGTTCCCACAATTCGTCGGGCAGATCGGCGTAGTTGCTGTCCATCCCCAGTAAAGATCACGCCTTTGGCGGCTCAGCAAATTCTCCACACCTCGTGCCGGCCTGCTCTTAGCGACCCAGGGCTTCAAGCTCGGGCGTCATCGGCTGGATTGACTCGGGGGATTCGTCGGCAGCGGGTACAAACCGGATTCCCTTCACGTTGCGCTCACTATTGCCCGTGAACTGCGCCGGGCGGATGTAGCCGAGCTGGAGGAGTAACGACGTTACGACCTCAAGATGCTCCTTGAGGCTGGCGGGGAATTCGTCGATTCGTAGAGCCCCGCGCAGAGTTAAATCGAGCCATAGAGAGCGAAGATCCTCTCCAGCTATTGTGAGATCATCGGAGCATCGGAGCCGGGGAAGCGGTTCCGGCTCCTCTCGGCCAGCCTCATTGCTCGCTACCGGCTCCACGCCTCTAGCGTGTTCCGAGAGATCAGACAGGAACTCATTGAAACTAACGCTTACTCTCGGTTTGAGCAACTGCTTGCGGCTGATCGCGTTCTTGTGCTCAGGAACGAAATTAGAGCGGTTCTTTGTAACGTGAATGTATATCGCGAGGGGAAGATCCTTCAGATATCGTTCCATTAATGGCTGAACGTCCTTTTTCCAGTCCAGCCCGCCGTTGCCTGTCCCCAACTGCGGAAACGAGATACTCGTAATGCCGTACTCGGCCCATGTGGCCACGAATTTTTTTAGCCCTTCCTCAATGTATTCGACTTTTGATGGATTCCGCCAATGATGCTTCGTTGGGAAGTTCAGTACCCACTTATTCGGGCTTCGATAGAGGTACAACTTCCCGGTCGTTAGCGTTCCGTTGGCGCAGAACTCGGCGTACCGGTGGAACATTTCGGGGTATCGCTTCTTGTATTCGGCGGCGATTCCCTTGCCCATGATTCCAACGGTATTCACCGTATTCACCAGCGTTTGGGCCGGCGATTCGAAGAGGTTCATGGTGACGTAACGAAGCATCACTACCTGCCGCTCACCGTAGTACGTCCCTGGATGGGCTTCATTTTTCGGTTCTTCGGGTCATTGAGAAGCGGGGAGAACATACCTGAACAACTGTACACCGCCGCCGGTCACAAGACAACTAGAGGACCACTGTCTAGCTGAGGTCAGTTGGTACGGGCCCCGCTTGAGGCGCACCTGACTCCACGCCCCGCTGGCGGTACTCGGCGTAGAGGGCGTCGGGATCCTCGACGAGGAAGCGGAGACGGATGGTCCCCATCTCGTGCGGATACTGGAACTGCATGTGGAGCTCGACGGCGTCGCGGCGGTAGCCGACGTAGTTCGGGTGCTCGGCGTCCGGTTCGACGCGGAGTATGGGCGATGGGTCGTACTTCGAGACATCGACTCACCCCTCGCCGAGCAGCGCCAGCGCTCCCCGCAGGTTCGTGGACGCCACGGGACCAGAGCGGATGGGGGTGGTCGTGCGGCTCACCAGGAGGAGGCGGTCGGCGCCTGCCAGCGCGGCGACGTGGCGGAGGCGATCGAGATCTGCGGGTGAGGGGTTGCTGGTCAGCTTGATCTCGACGGCCCAGCGATGGCGGCCGGCGTCGAGGATCAGGTCGGCCTCCTGGCCGTCGCTGGTCCGGAAGTGGGAGGCCTCGACGCTGCGGCCGTTCGCCGCCGCGGCCGCGAGGAGCTGCTCGATGACGAATCCTTCCCAGCTGGCGCCGACCCAGGGGCGGGACAGAAGCTCGCCGCGCGAGGGGCCGCCGAGCAAGGCGTGGACCAGGCCGCTGTCGCGCCAATAGAGCTTCGGGCTGCGGACCAGCCGTTTCTTCAGGTTGGCGGCGAAGGCCGGCAGGCGGCGAATGAGGAACGCGCCCTCGAGAAAGTCGCAGTACGAGTTCACGGTGTGATAGCTGACGCCGAGGCTGCGGCCGATCTCCGAGGCGTTCCACAGCGTGGCGTGGCTGGCGGCGAGCATCTGGACGAGGCGCATCGTCTCTTGAGGTTTCGCGGGCAGCCCCCAGGCCGGGAGGTCCCGCTCCGCCAGGAGGCGCACGTAGTTCCGCTGCCAGTCGGGGTATCGTCGGCCGCCCAGGACGCCGCCGTCGGGATATCCGCCGTGGAGCCACAGGTGGTCGAGGTCCAGCGCGGGCAGCTCGGTCGCGAGGAGCGGGGTGAGCTCCACGATGGCCAAGCGCCCGGCCAGCGACTCCGAGACCTGCCGCATGAGCGCCGGGGCCACCGACCCGAGCAGCAGGAACCGGCCCCGCCGCCGGCGCTCGGCGTCGATGGCGCCGCGCAGGCGCGGAAACAGGGCGGGGTCGGTCTGCGCTTCGTCGAGGACGACGACGCCGCGCCCGGCGAGCGTGGCGTCCCAGGCGACGTCGAGCCGGACACGGTCGGCGTCCTGCTCGAGGTCGAAGTAGGCGCGCCCCAAGGTCCGGGCCAGGGTGGTCTTGCCCGACTGCCGCGGGCCGACGATGGCGACGGCCGGGTATTCGCGAAGAAGCTCCCGGACGCGACCGCGGACCTGGCGCCGGATCATCCATGCATTATAGAAATTGATTTCTATTTTGTAAACGAGGCCCGGCCTGAGCCCGGCCGCGGGTCCAGGTCGGACCTGGTCGCCCCAGGTGCAGGGGCCGATCGTCTGCGCGGACGTGATCGCGAAGCCGGTGCCGTTGGCCGCGATGTAGCTGATGCCGGGCCCGCCGCTGGTGGGCGCCGCCGCCGCCGTCGCCGAATGAGCGGTGACGGCGGGCTCTCTGCGCATACAATAATGCGAGAGAATGCGAGAGCGGTCCCTCGACCCATGATGCTGCGCTTGATGATCGTGGCGGGCGGTGCGCTCGCGCTCGCCTCCTGCGGGCAGGACGGCCCGACTTGTCCGGCGGTCTCCGTCGACCCGCAGATCCAGGTCCCGGCGTCGGACATCGCGCCGGCGATCGCCGATGGGCTGCCGCCCATCAACGCCGCGACGACCGCGGCGCCCGCCGGCGTCATGGTCTCGATCGCCGCCAGCCAGGGGACCGTCTCCTACGGCGGGCGTGGGCCCTTCCCGGCCTTCATCTACGACCGCGAGGACGGCTTCCCCACCAGCGGCAGCGTCCTTTACAGCGGCCTCGGCGTCGAGGATGGAACCTGGTACCCGTTCTGGCTCTACTGCACGTCGGACGGCCGATTGACCGACCTTTACGGCGAGATGAGCGACCGAGACGCCGATATTTTCCCGGCGCTCGAGGGGACCTGCACGGACCAGGGCGTCGGGCCCATGAACGCGATCGCGATCCCCGCGCACACGCTGTCGCCCATCGCGCTCACCTGCGGGTTCACGGCCAGCGCCCCCGCGCCCGACGCCACGGACCTCATGGGCTCCAGTGTCGGCAGCACCTACTTCCTGGGCGACCTCTCCAGCGTCTATCCGTTTCACACGGTCGACTGCCGGGACTGCGGCTCTCCCGGGTGGTACGAGGTCCACTCGATCATCTGGGATCCCGCCCAGCAGGTGGCGGCCTTCAGCATCTTCTATCTCGACGACCAGGGGCTGTCGCTCGGCGCCGGGATCGCGCTGCCCACCGGCGCGAGCGTCCGTGTCGGCACGCCCATCAGCGGCGCGACCTTCTCGATCGGTCAATAGACGCGGGCGGCCTCACTCGGGATGCCGCCCGCGCGGCCAGCCGTCGCCTGGCCGCCGTGCAGGACCGCGTGCAGCCGCCTCTTCGGATCGGCCGGGCCCTGTCGAGGCCGCGATATGATGCGCCGGTGCGCTTCGCGCTGGCGTGCTTGGTCGTGGCGACGGGCTGCACGGCCGTGCAGTACGACGGGCCACGCCTCCCCCGTTCGCGCGTGGCGCGGATCGGCGGCAACAGGGCCCACGTCAAAGTGATCGACGGCCACCCGGTC
This sequence comes from Polyangia bacterium, assembly GCA_035546895.1. GTDB lineage: Bacteria > Myxococcota_A > Polyangia > Fen-1088 > Fen-1088 > JADGRB01. The sequence continues at coordinate 8,630 of DASZVW010000237.1, read as the reverse complement.
GCCGCCCCTTACGTCGAGGTCCTCCCGGGCGAGCATCAGATCGAGGTCGCCATGGCCGCGCCGCTGCCGTTCGGTGCGGCGATGGTCTCGACCCACGATCTGACCGTCTGCTTCGCGGCCTACCCCGGCCGGTTTTACGAGGTGAAGCCCGCGGCGAGCATCCCGTACGTCCACAATCACTGGCGGCCGGCCGTCTTCGATCAGCAGGCCGAGGTCTTCGTCGAGCACCCGTGCCCCGGCCAGAACCCTGTCGGAGTACCCGGGCCGCTTGCACCTCCGGCCGCCGATCAGATCGTGGCGACTGTGAGCACGACGGCCGACCTTCGCACGGCCCCGAGCTCGGCGGCGCCCGTCCTGATTCACCTGAACGCGGGGGCCCAGCTCGTGGTGTCCAAACAAGTCCAAGACGGATGGCGGGTCACCTCTTACCGAAACCGCCGCGTGGCCTATGTTCGGGACGCCGGCCTCCTGATCGCAGCCCCCGCGCCGCCGGCCACCCCGAGGTGACGTCCCTCCGACGCGCGTCGCTGGACGCCGCCGAAATCGGTGAGGCCCCGGGGTGACAGCGGCGCCCCGCGCGGTCAAGCTTCCCTCGTGACGCCCGAAGATCCGGTCGACGAAGCGGATGAAGAGACGTTCCCGGCCAGCGACGCGCCGACGTTCAGCGGGGCGCACGCCGGGGCGCCGCCCGGGCACGGCCGCCTGCAGGTCCTGATCGACGTGCGGCCCGGATCGGCCGACGAGGGGCACTTCCGGGCGGCGCTGGCGCGCTTCGAGGGGCGGGTGGCGGTCACCTGCGCCCGCGGGGACGACTTCGCCCGGGCGCTGCCGGCGGCGGAGGTGGTGGTCACCGGGCGGCTGACGGACGAGCAGCTGGCGCGCGCCGCGCGGCTGCGGTGGCTCAGCTCGGTGGGGGCGGGGTTGGACGGGGTCGCCACGCCGGCGGTGCTGGCGCGCGGCGTGGCGGTCACCAGCGCCAGCGGGGTGCACGGGCCGAACATCGCCGAGCACCTGCTGGCGATGATCCTGATGTTCACGCGCGGGTGGCCGGCGCTGTTCCGGGCGCAGCTCGGGCGGCGGTGGGAGCACGGGTCGCGCGGCGGGCGCGCGGGCGCGGCCGGGCCGGACGAGCTGACGGGGAAGACGCTGCTCATCGTCGGGCTGGGGCGGATCGGCGAAGCGCTGGCGGCGCGGGCGCGGCCGTTCGGGGTCCGCGTCGTGGCGGTGAAGCACGATCCGTCGCGCCGGCACGACGCGGGCGTCGACGTCGACGAGCTCTTGCCCCTGGGCGCGCTCGACGAGGCGCTGGGGCGCGCCGACCACCTCTGCCTCACGGTGCCGCTGACGGCCGCCACGCGCCACCTGATCGACGCGCGCCGGCTGGCCCGGATGCGCCCGGGCGCGTTCCTCTACAACGTGTCGCGCGGCGCGGTGGTCGACGAGGCGGCGCTGGTCGCGGCGTTGCGCGCGGGCAAGCTGGCGGGCGCGGGGCTCGACGTGTTCGAGGAGGAGCCGCTCCCGGCGGCGAGCCCGCTGTGGGACCTCGAGAACGTGATCCTCACGCCGCACGTGGCCGGCGTGACCCCGCGCTACTACCAGCGCGCGGCCGCGCTGTTCGCCGACAACCTCGAGCGGTTCCTCGAATCGCGCCCCCTCGCCAACCGGTTCGAGAGCGGGCGGGGGTATTAGCGCGGGTCGGCCGCGGGCGAAGATCGATACGGCGGCGTCGAGGTGTCGAGCGCGCAGCGGCCCTGCTTGCAGACGGCCTTTGGCGGCAGGGCGCACGGACACTCGAGCGGGACGGAGACCTTGCTGGCCAGGTCGGCCTCGTACTGCGCTTGCGCCTTCACGCTGATCGGGCTGGTGGCGCAGAGGCAGGCGTTTGCCCGGCAGAAGTCCCCCTGGGGCTCGAGGACGCAATCGGCGTCGGCGCTGCAGGACTGGTCGTAGTCGGAGGTCGAGATCGAGCCGCAGGTGTTGCCGTTGGGGCAGCCGGTGCTCCCCTGCAGCGTCCAGGCGCAGCGGGTCCCGTCGCAGCAGTAGCTGGTCGTGAAGTCGCCGCCTTGCGGGGCGCCGGTGATGTACTGGCAGCTCAGCCCGGGCGCGCCGCAGGCGGCCCCCACCGAGGGCGCCGTCTCGCCGCACCCGGGGGTCCGGCCCGCGGTCCACCACTTCGACGTCGGACCGTCGGGCGCGCACTCCGCCTGCCCCTCGGGGTAGGTGCAGATGAGCCCGCTGGTCGTGCAGACGGCGGGATCTCCCGCGGGGTTGGTCTCGGTCCAGGTCGCGGGGCAACCGGGATCGTTGGACGGGGCGCCGGCGGAGGAGTCCGGCGCCTCGGTCGCCGCCGTGGCGTCCGGAGCGCCACATTTTCCGCGGGCCCCTTCGAGATTCTGAGGGCAGCCCGGGCCCGCGGCGAGGGCCCACAGCAACACCACCAGGCCGCCCGAGCCGCGCGTCTTGCCAACGGCGTCGGTCCGGATCGCCAAGGCGGTTGGTCCTGTGGTCCCGAAAGAGCGCCACCCGCGGCCCGGTCGCATCTTCATCCGGCGAACGTGAAGCAATCGCGGGACCAGCCGTGAAGGATGCTCGTCCGCTCAGGCACCCGCGCGCCGCCGCGCCCGCCGCCAGTCCCACCAGAGGATCGCGCCGCCGATCAGCTCGCCCGCCAGCGTGATGGGGTTCAGGATGGTCGCCAGGTGCTGGCCGAGGTTGCGGAACGGGAACGTCGGGAAGTTCCAGCCGAGGAGCGGCCAGAGCAGCGTCCCCAGCCCCATCGAGAGGCCGATGCAGTCGAGGGTGAAGTGGGTGGCGACGCCGAGGGCGACCGCGCGCAGGCGCGGCGCGCGCGCGCGCCAGGCGGCGACGGCCAGCACCAGCAGGAACAGCCCGGTGTGCGCGAACAGGTGGGTGCCGGAGAGGATCTTCCCGCGCCGGCCGGTGAGCCAGAACGGGATGTAGAAGAGGGGCTTGTCGACGAGATCGGGCAGGAGAGCGCCGAAGAAGAACGCGCGCCGCTCGGCCGGCGGGAAGCGGCGGTACGTCCGCGCGACGAGCTTCTTCCCGATGCCGAGGTGCCCGAGCGCGAACACCGCCCCAATCTAGAATGTCGAGCGCCGGTCCGTACAGCCAGTCGGCGACTGGCCGGGGCGGGGCGCGCCGCTGCGCGCGCTCGACGGTCAGCCGCCGATGAACGTCCCGTAGCTGGTCGCGCAGACGGAGCCGCCCGCGTCGCTGGGGACGCAGGCGGCGCTCACGGCCGGCGCGCAGGCGATGAGGGGGCAGGCGACGTCCACGTTCCCGCACCCGGCCATCTCCCACCGCCGCTGGATGGTGTCGAGGACGCTGCTGTCGGTCACCAGCTCGGTGCAGCCGCCGTTGCAGGGCGAGAGCGCCGAGGGGACCGCCTGCCCGCACTGGCCGGCGGCGCCGGCGGTGCAGCTCCGGGCGCCGATCAACACGGCGGCGTACTCGGAGACCAGGGTGCTGCAGTCGGCGAGGCCGCCGTCCACCGCCGCGCCGCCGGCCCCGGTGATACCGCCGGTCCCGGGGGTGCCGCCGGTCCCGGTGATGCCGCCGGTCCCGGGGGTGCCGCCGGTCCCGGGGGCGCCGTCGCCGCCGGCCCCGGTGGTGCCCCCGGTGCCGAACACGGAGGAGCACACGCCGCTGGTGCCGCCGTCGGTGGCGACGCAGGTGGTGTTGAGCGCGGCCGGACACAGGATCCGGCAGGGCGCCGTCGGCATCGCGCAGCCGTCGGCCTGCCAGGCATCCTCGATCGCCGAGAGGGCCGCGCCGTCGGTGACGTAGGTGGGGCACGAGCACCCGGTGAGGTTCCCGCTGACGATCTGCTGGCACTGGCCGCTGGCGCCGACCTGGCAGGCCTGGGCGGCGACGACGGCCGATCGGTACTCGGCGGTCAGCGTGTCGCAGATCGCCGGGACGACGCCGCCGGTCCCGGAGACGGTCCCGCCGATGCCGCCGATCCCCGGGCCGCTCCCCCCGTCCCCGCCGCCTTCGCCCGTCTCGCGGCCGCCGGTCCCCGTCTTGTCCGGGGTCAGCGATTGGCTGCAGGCGACCGCGACGGCCAGGAGGATCGAGAGCAGGAGGGGCGTTCGCATGCGCGACCAGCGAAGCAAGCGGCGGACCAGGACGAACGTCTGGATCGGCGGGCGATCTCGCGGCTCGGGCCGGGCCGCGCCTCAAAAACCTGAGAGCCAGGACCCCAATGGCGCGACATCAGCGGAACCGTCAGGTCCCTTCGTCGGCCCAGGGATCTTCTTTCTGGCGGTCCTTGGGCGGGTCGTTGCGGAGGTGCGGCGGGATGTAGTCGTCGGGGGCGGTGTTCTCGAGCGGCGTGCCGGCGTCGATCCGCATCGCCCGCCGCGCCCCCTTGCGCGGCTTGGCGGCCGCGGCGCAGAGCCGGGTGAGCTGCGACCCGGTCCGCGGCCACAGCCCGCTGCCGACGTCGGCGGCCAGCGCGCCGCGCTCGCCGGAGAAGTGGATGGAGGCGATCCGCCGCCCGGTGACGCCGCTGCGGACGCGCACCGTCGCCTGCCCGCGCGAGCCGGCGCCGCCGACCGTGCCGTCGATATAGGCGGCGAGCTGCAGCGTGGCGGCCATCTCGCGGTACTGCTCGGCGGTGTCGACGGGCCGCAGCCCCGTGGTGACCTGCAGCCCGCGCGTGCGCAGCGTGCTGACCACCGCCTGCTGGACGTGCGCGGCCCCCTCGCCGGTGAACCCCAGCACGGCGACCTTGCCGTTGACGGCGGGGCCGTCGGACTTCGTCTTGACCGGCTTCGACGCCGCCTTCGCCGGGACGGCGGCGGCCTCGGTCCGCGGGGCGTGCGACGGCGGCGGCGCCTTCGAGGGGACCAGCACCTTGCCGTGCTTGGCCTTGGCCCACCCGGAGAGCGACGACTTGGACGGCGCGGCGGTGCCGGCGCGCGGGACGACCCAGACGGCGAGAGCCAAGACCAACGACGGCAGGGACAGCGACAGCCGGAACAAGCGCCCGATGATAAACGATTCTCCGCGATTCGAGTAAGGTCGACGACGCCGTGCCCCGCCCGCCGCGTCCCCGCAGCCAGCAACGCGCGCGCGACCGCGCGCTGCGCAAGCAGGTCCGCCGCACCGAGCGGCTCGCCGGCGAGCTGCCGGGCGGCTCCCCGGAGCACCCGCTCGACGTCGCCTCGGCCTCGGTGATCGAGGGGCTGGCGCGCGTCACCCCTTGCGTCCAGTGCGGCGGCGCGCTCGAGCTGCGGGGCGACCGCGCGACCTCGACGGCGCGCGGCGTCCTGCGCGAGCTCGCGCTCGCCTGCCGCCGCTGCCACGCGCCGCGCGCGCTGTGGTTCCGGATCGCGCCCCGCGCGGCGAACTGACGGCGGCTCGGGCTAGTGGGTGAAGGTCGGACCGGGCGTGGTGGTCGCGCAGGCGGGCTGCCATTCGGACATGGTGTCCTTGAACGGCAGGCGCACGCGGGCCGTCGCGTGGTCGCTGGTCTCGTAGCTGAGGATCATCGACGAGACGCAGCCGCCGGGCGGGTTGTCGGGCGTGGTGAGGAGGATCCAGCGCTTCGCGAACAGCCCGGGCGGGATGCGGAACGGCGTGGTGAGGAGGTGCTGGACGGGATAGACGGGGGCCGGCGGGGCCGCGTTCGGCGGCGGGCCGCCGGCGGTCGGGGGGGCGGCGGTGTCCGGCGCGGCCGCCGCGGGCGGGCGGTGAACGGCCCAGGCGCCGAGCGCGTCACCCGCGTCGAGTCCCAGCGCTTCGATCCCGATGTCACCGCCGCCCGCGCGCGGGAGCCCCTGGAGGGCGTTGCGGATGGTGATCGCCCGTTCCCAGGCGTCGATGTCGTCGGCGCCGGCGATGGTGACGCTCTGGTCCTTGGCCGCGCTGCCGAAGTCGAGCGACACGCGGTCGACCTGTTTCCAGACAGCCGTCCGGTTTTCGAACGTCACCTCGACCAGGCCCAGGTAGCGGGTGGAATAGCTCGTCACCTCGCTGGCGCTGACCAGCAGCGGGGGCGGCACCGCCGCCGCCAGCGGTCGATTGCCGGCGTCGACCGGCACCCCGTAGGGTCCACTGTTGATCGTTGCGCATCCACCGAGGAGGCAGGCGAGCGCCGCCGCCCTTCCGCACGCCGTCGATCCGAGCTTCATGCGGCGGCGATTGTGCAAGCCCCATTCCCCCGCCGCCGGCCGGCCGCGACACCAGCACCGGCACCAGGCCGACCGGCGACGGCGCCAGCACGTTCTGTTCGAACGGCGGGTCGGGGCGCCTACATCGGGCAGCGCGTGACCTCGAAGCCGCCCGAGAGGCCGTACGGCTCGCCGCTGCTGGCGTCCGTGTAGCTGTAGTCGATGGTCCCGGCGACCGACATGGCGTCGACGGTGGTGAGCGTCACCGTGGCGTCGCTCGAGCCGACGCCGTCGAAGTCCCGCGCCCGGTACCGGATCAGGTCGACGAAGACCGACGCGTAGGTCCCGGCCGCCAGCGACGGGAGCGAGAACGTCGCCGTGGTCCCCATGGGCGGATCGTTCGCCGCCGTCGAGCCGCAGTTGATCGGCCCGTCGCCGACCGCGATCAGGTTCGAGCCCTGGTAGACGGTGGCCACGCCGAACGCCGGCGTGAACGACTGGCCCGCGAACTGGCCGGTCAAGCTGGTCGAGACGAGCGGCTCGCCGGTGGCGCCGCCGCCGCACGCGCCGGCGCCGGCCAAGGTCGTCGCCAGGGCGGCGATCAGGAGCGGTCTTCCCATGGGCCTCCCCCGGGGAGGTCGGCGGAAGGCCGCCCGCCCTTGAACGGGAACGGCCTAGCGGCGGTTCGCCGCCCCGTAGACCGGGTGGCCGGCGAAGCGGTGGCGGGTGTGCAGGAAGCGGACGGTGCCCGAGCGCGAGCGCATGACGATCGAGTGGGTGTCGGCGCCGGCGGCGTTGAAGCGGACGCCGCGGAGCAAGAACCCCTCGGTGACGCCGGTGGCCGCGAACATGACGTCGCCGCCCGCCAGCTCGTCGATGGCGAACACGTGATCGAGGTCGGCGATCCCCATGGCGATCGCGCGATCGCGCTCCTGGGCGTTGCGGGGCTTGAGCACCCCCTGGAATTCGCCGCCCACGCAGCGGAGGCCGGCCGCGGCCAGCACCCCCTCGGGCGCGCCGCCGGTGCCGAGCAGCAGGTCGACGCCGGTGGAGGGGTCGGCGGTGGCCAGCGCGCCGCCCACGTCGCCGTCGGAGATGAGGCGGATGCGGGCGCCGGTGGCGCGCACCTCGGCGATGAGCGCCGCGTGGCGCGGGCGCTCGAGGATCACCACCGTCAGGTCGCTGACCGCGACCCGCTTGGCCTCGGCGACGGCGTGGAGGTTGTGGGTCGGGCTGCGGCGGATGTCGACGGCGCCGCGCGCCTCGGGCCCCACCGCGATCTTGTCCATGTAGGTGTCGGGGGCGTTCAGGAACCGCCCGTGCTCGGCGATGGCCACCACCGCCAGCGCGTCGGCCAGGCCGTCGGCGACCAGGTTGGTCCCCTCGAGCGGGTCGACCGCGATGTCGACCTCCGGCGCGGTGGGGGCGCCGTCGCCGACCGGCTCGCCGATGTAGAGCATCGGGGCCTCGTCGCGCTCCCCCTCGCCGATCACCACCCGGCCGCGCACGTGGATGAAGCCGAACGTCTTGCGCATCGCCTCGGTGGCCGCGCGGTCGGCGCCCTCCCGGTCGCCGCGCCCCACGAAGCGGGCGGCGGCCAGCGCGGCGGCCTCGGTCACCCGGACGACCTCCAGGGCCAGGTTGCGGTCCACACGGACATTGTGGGGCCGACCGCGCCCGCGGTACAGGGGACCGCCGTCGATCGGGCGGGGTCGCCGCTACGGGCAGTGCCGCGGCTTGACGTCCAGGTACGGCGTGCGGGGATCGATCGTCGGATCGCGGGCCCAGCCCCCCTCGCGGCGCTCGAGCGCCGCGCAGCGGAGGACCTTCTCCTGGCTGCTGATCACCCGGAAGGGGACGCCCATCTCGCGGTAGGGGGCCGGTGGCGGCGGGGGGCCGTCGATCTCCTGCGCGATGTGGGTGACGTACGCGTCGAGCTCGGCGCCCGAGCAGACGTCGCCGTGTCCGCCGACCACCCAGGCGGGGCGCAGCGCCTGGATCGCCCGCGCCGCCCGCAGGAGCCCCTGGTAGCTGCCGCCCTGCTCGAGCTCGGCGTGCGGCTCGTAGCCGCAGGTGACGATGTCGCCGGTGATGGCCACGCGGCTCCCCGGCAGCCAGACCACCAGGTCGCCGCCGGTGTGGGCGTGCGCGAAGGGGATGAGGCGGACCTCGGTCTCTCCCACCCAGCGGGTCTGCGGGGCGGCGACGGCCGCGAGCTTGGTGGCGCCCGGCAGCGGCAGCGCGCCGTCGAGCGGGGCACCCCAGATCTCCTCGAGGTCGCCGTCCGCGGCGAAGTTTCCCAGCCCGGCCAGGTGGTCCCGGTGCGGGTGGGTGACGGCGATCCAGCGGACGTGCTCGCCGCGCCGGGCGAGGAGGTCGTGCAGGTTCGCGCTGGGGTGCAAGAGCGGCGCGTCCATCTTGGTGTCGACCAGGAGGAGGCCCATGCCGGTGTCGACGGTGACCGCGTTCGAGAACCCGCTCAGGTAGGCCACC
>DASZVW010000236.1:0-3195 GCA_035546895.1 Polyangia bacterium | reverse complement strand
GAAGGGGGCGGGCGGTCTCGGACGCCACGCGAACGCCGCGCCGGCCGAGGCCGAGGCCTTGCCGGCCGCGCCGGCCAAGCGGGCGCGCCCGGGGCTCGGCACCGAGTACGGCGAGGCGGTCAGCTCGCCCATCTACGAGGTGGAGTTCGTGCGCGCCAACGCCGGCCGGCCGGCCGTCCTCCTCGGCGCCCACTACAACGACCACGACGGCCTGCTGGCGATGGGGATCCCCGTCGACGCGCCGGACACCTGCGCGGACGACGCCGACCTGCGCAACACCGCCGATCCGTTCCCCGCCAGCGGCGGGCGCTACGCCGCGCCCCCGCCCGGCTGGCGGCGCTCTTGCAGCTGGCGCTAGAGGCGGCGAGGATGCCGTCTCGGTGGACGGCGACCCCTCCGACGAGCAACTGCTGGCGGCTTATCGAGGCGGCGACGTGCGCGCGTTCGAACGGCTCCTCGCCCGCTACGAAAAGCCGATCTGGAGCTTCCTCCGCCGCTTCGTGCGCGACGCCGAAGCGGCGGAGGACTTACTGCAAGAGGTCTTCCTGCGGGTGGTGCGCGACGCCCAGGCGTCGGCGGCGGGCTGGAAGGGCGAAGCGAAGTTCTCGACCTGGCTCTACACCATCGCGCGCAACCTCTGCATCGACCGCGCGCGCCGCGCCGCCGTCCGTGACGCGAGCTCGATCGACGGCGCGCGCGAGGCCGAGGCGGAGGCGCCGGCCGGCTTGCACGAGCGGATCGCGGCCCCGGGCCCGGCGACCGACGCGGTGGTGGCCGGGCGCCAGGCGGCGCGGCGGATCGATCGCGCGGTGGCCGAGCTCCCCGACGACCAGCGGGAGGTGTTCCTGATGCGCGAGGTGATGGAGATGCCGTTCGCCGAGATCGCGTCCGTGGTGGGCGCCTCCGAGCCGACGGTGAAGAGCCGGATGCGCTACGCGCTCGAGAAGCTGCGCGCCGCGCTGGCCGATCTCGGCGACGCCGGGACGGGCGCGGCGGAATCGACGGGGGCAGGATAAGGACGATGGCGCCCGGTTGCGAAGAGACTTCGGCCCGTCTGATGGACCTCCTCTACGGGGAGCTCTCCGGCGACGCGCGCGCCGCGGTCGAGGCGCACCTCGCGGGCTGCGTGGACTGCCGGGCCGAGCTGGCCTCCTTCCAGGGGGTGCGGGCGGCCGCCCGCCAGGCGCTCGACGCCGACGCGCCGCCGGCCCGCGCGCGCGACGCCATCTTGCGCGCCGCCGCGGCCGCCGTGGTGGACAAGCAGCCGGTGGCCGCGCGCCCCGCCCCGGCGCGAGCGTCGTTTTGGGACCGGCTCCGAGCCCGCTGGACGCTCCCGACCCTGGCGACGGTCGGCGCGGTGGCCGTGGTCGTGCTGGCGAGCAAGGTCTTCCTCGAGCCCGACAAGACGGTCGAGCTCGGCCGGCGCGCCGTCGAGCGGCCGAGCGCCGAGGCCCCGGCCGCGCCCCCGGCGCGGGCCAAGGGCGAGCACGAGATGGCCAAGCGCGAGGTGCAAGAGCAGGAGGAGGAAGCCCAGCCGGCGCCGGCCGAAGCCCTCGCGGGATCGGGCGCGCCGGCACCCGTTCGGCGGCGAGAAGCCCCCGCCCACGGCGGCGGCGAGCACCTCTCGGGGAGAGGAAGCGGGTTCGGTGCGCCGCCGGCGCCGGAGAAGGCCGAGCGGGAGTTCGCGCCGCCGCCTCCGCCGCGCGCCGAACCGGGACCCGCCGGGGCACCAGCCGCCTCGAACGCCCTCGGGAAGCGCGCGCTGCTCGACGAGGAGGACGCGCCGGCCCCCAGCGCCGGTGGGCGCGCGGGCGCCGCGCCGGCCGCGGCAGCGCCCGCCCGGGCGAAGGCGAAGAAGGCGGAAGCCCCCCTGTCCGACGATTTCGACCGAGCCTTCGCCCCGCCGGCGCCGGCGGCCCCCGCCGCCGAGCGGGCCGAGGAGCGTCCATCCGCGGCCCAGCGCGAGGCACCAACGGCCGACCAGTCGCCGGCGGAGACGCCCGTCGCCCGCGCCGACCGGCTGTTCGCCGCGGGTCGCTGGACCGAGGCGGCGCGCGCCTACCGCGAGCTCCTCCGCCGCGATCCGCACAACGCCGACGCCGCCCGCTGGCGCCAGCGGCTGGCCGCCGCCGAGCAAGCGGCGACCGCCACGGCGCCGGCCGCCACGCCGGCGCGCTGACCGGCGCTAAGCGTTCCGCAGGTCGATCTGGAACGGCGAGACGACCTCGGGGCTGGCCAGCCAGAGGAAGACAGCGCGCGCCCGCAGATACTCCTCGGCGACGACCTGCGCGAGCTGCTGCGGGAGGGCGTCGATCTCCTGCCCTTCCCAGACGAAGCCGGGGACGCCGTTGGCCCGGGCCAGCAGCCCGCCCGTCGTCAGCCGATCCTGCGCGCGCCAGCAGCGGGTGACGATGGTCTTCATCGCCACCGCGAAGAGCGGCGGCTCGGCCACGGCCTCGGGAAGCGCGACCCGATCGAGCCCCACCGACCAGCAGAGCCAGCCGAGCGCGGCCCAGTCAGCCTGCGCCTCGCCGAGCAGCGCGGGCACGCCCGAGCCGTCGGTGGCGGTCGCCTCGTCGACCTCCGCCTCGACGATCTCCCCCTCGCCGAGATCGACGGCCAGGCGCGCGCGGCGGAGCATGACGGGGCCGCCGGGGAGCAGCGCCGGGAGCTCCGGCGGCAGCCAGAGGGGCGACGCCGCGGGTCCCACCAGCGCCTGCACGGCCGAACGCCAGCGCCCGAGCCGCGTCGCATAGACGGCGATCGCCGCGCGCACCTCGGCGAGCTCGCGCACCACGCCGGCGCCGACGTCGGCCAGCGCCGGATCGGGGACCAGCGCCTCGCGCGCCGGCCAGAACCGGAACGGACGCAGCGCCACGTCGAGGTGCGCGGTGAGCGAGGCGGCCACCTCGGGCGCCTCGGCGGCGACGGTCTCCACGTCGGCGCGGGCGCCCGGCTCGTCGCCGTGCTGGAAGCGGATCAGCGCGCGCGTCAGGTGGGTCATCCGCCGCTCGGGCGCGAGCAGGAGCGACGCGGCGACGAAGTCGGCGGCCGCGGGGTGCGCGCCGGGGAGAACGGCGGCGAGCGCCCGGAACGCCGAGGCCGCGTCGGCGCCCGAGACGAGGCCGTCGAGGATGACCGGCACCTCCAGCTCGGCCGACTGGACCAGCGCCTCGCCCCGCTGCCGCGCCGGCC
>DASZVW010000235.1:0-2401 GCA_035546895.1 Polyangia bacterium | reverse complement strand
CCGGGGCGCGGATGACCGCGAGACGATCAACGGCTGCACCGGAACCGGACGGGCGATCTGCCGACGACATCGAACGGCGCTCGCGCTTCCTCATCTCGGCCAGCGCCGCGCTCTCCGAGTCGCTCGACTACGAGCGCACGTTGCAGCGGCTGGCCGAGCTCTCGGTCCCGGACATGGCCGACTGGTGCACGGTCACGGTGGTCGACGCGCAAGGGAACGCGCGGCGGCTGGCGGTGGTGCACGGCGATCCGGCCAAGCAGGAGCTGGTCGCCGAGTACAAGCGCAAGTTCCCGCCCGACGAGCACCGGAGCGGACACCTCACGGCCGTGCTGCGCGGCGGGGCCGCCTCGCTCAGCGTCCACGTCAGCGACGACGACCTGGTGCGGGCGGCGCAGACCGAGGACCACCTGCGGATCATGCGCGGGCTCGGGTGCGCCTCCTGCGTGATCGTCCCCATGATGGTGCGCGGCGAGATCCTGGGCGTCATCTCGCTCATGCGCGCCGAGGGGCGCCCCGCCTACGGCCGCGTCGACGTGGAGACCGCCGAGGAGCTGGCCCACCGGGCGGCGCTGGCCATCGACAACGCGCGCCTCTACCGCGAGGCGCGCCGGCGCGAGGGGACGATGCGCTTCTTCGCCGAGGCGAGCACGCTGCTCTCGAGCTCGCTCGACCACGTCTCGATCTGCCAGCGGCTGGCCCACCTGGTGGTCCCCTCGTTCGCCGACTGGTGCGGCGTCGAGCTGGGCGAGGAGGGGCGGCTCCGCTCGATCGCCATCGCCCACGTCGACGGCGCCAAGGTGGCGCTGGCCGAGGAGATGCGGCGGCGCTACCCGCCCGACCCGGCGTCCGCGCACGGCCCGCACGCCGTCCTGCGCACCGGCCGCCCGGAGCTGGTCCCGGAGATCACCCCGCAGATGCTCGAGCGGGGGGCGCGCGATCCGGAGCACCTCCGCTTCATCCGGGCGCTGGGGCTGCGCTCGGTGCTGATCGTCCCGCTGGTGGCCGGCGGCCGCCCGATCGGCGTCCTCAACCTCGTGTGGGCCGAGTCGGAGCGCCGCTACGGCCTCGAGGACCTGGAGATGATGCGCGAGCTCGGGCGGCGCGCCGGGCTGGCGGTGGAGAACGCCCGCCTCTACGACGAGGCGCGCGCGGCGGTGAAGCTGCGCGACGAGTTCCTCTCCATCGCCAGCCACGAGCTCAAGACGCCGCTCACCAGCCTGCGGCTCAAGGTCGACGGCATCCTGCGCGTGACCGCCAAGGCCGACCAGGGAGCGATCGATCTCGGCAAGCTGACGACGCGCGTGCAGGGGGTCGACAAGCAGCTGGTGCGGCTGACCGAGCTGGTCGACGCCCTGCTCGACGTGAGCCGCGCCGCCGCCGGGCAGCTGCAGCTCCGCCTCGAGGACGTCGACCTGGCGGCGGTGGCGCAGGGGGCCGCCGAGCGGTTCAAGGACGACTTGGCCTCGGCCGGCTGCTCGCTGTCGGTGGTGGTCAGCGGCCCCGCGGGGACCAAGGCCCCCATCCTCGGGCGGTGGGACCGCCTCCGCCTCGACGAGGTGATCACCAACTTCCTCTCCAACGCCATCAAGTACGGGGCCGGCAAGCCGATCCAGATCCGGGTCAGCGCCAGCGAGACCACGGCCACCATCGAGGTCGAGGACCAGGGGATCGGCATCTCGCCCGACGACCAGCAGCGGCTGTTCGGGCGGTTCGCGCGCGCCGTCTCGCCCGAGCACTACGGCGGGTTCGGGCTCGGCCTCTGGATCGTCAAGCTGCTGGTGGAGGCGATGGGGGGGGAGGTCGCGGTCCGCAGCGCCGTCGGCGCCGGCTCGGTCTTCAGCGCCGAGCTGCCGCGCCAGGGGACGCCGAAGGGGTGACCCAAAAAGTGGGCCGGCCGCGCTCCCCATGGGAGATTGAGCGCGACCGGCCCGGACGGGGTGTCGATTAGGCTAAGCTAGTTGCAAGCGAGACCGGTGCTGCAGGTCCACTTGCCGCCGCCGCCCCCGCCGTGCGGCAGGCATTCGCAACGCATCTGCATCTTGTTGGTGCAGGCCGACGCGCAGAGCGTGTCGCTCCCCGGCGTGCAGTTGTCGCCGTCCTTCAGGCCCGCGGTGCAGGCGTGGAAGATCGGGGACCCCGCGTCGTCGGCGCCCGCGTCGTGCCCCAGGCAGGGGAGCGAGAGGCAGGCCAGCGTCGGCTGTCCGCCCCCCTGGTCGGCGCAGGTGCAGAAGGTCGAGGCGCTGGTGGCGCCGCCGCTGCAGGCGGTCTGGCACTGCTGGCCGAGCGTGCAGGTCTGATCGGCCTTGCAGACGAGCCCGCTGCCGCCCGCGCCGCCAGCGCCGGTCGCGCCTGCCGCGCCGCCGACGCCGGCCGCGCCGGCCACGCCGCCGGTGCCGGCCTT
>DASZVW010000234.1:0-3844 GCA_035546895.1 Polyangia bacterium | reverse complement strand
GGCCGGATCGTGGCAGCTCGCGCAGCTCGTCCCCGGCGGCTCCGACAGCGCGGCGTCGCCGAAGATCTCCCGCCCGAGCGCGATCAGCTCGGCGGCCGACGGCGCCGGTGCCTGGGCGCGCGCGCGTCCGGCGGCGAGCGCCAGCGCGGCCCCGAGGAGCGCTGCCACCACGCCCACGCATCCGATATTCGGAGCCCGAATCCGAAAACAGGACGGCGCGCGCCGACCCGCCGCCACGGCGAGCGGCCGACGGGCTGGAGTTCTGCGGTCTTCTCTCATCGCCAGGGGGTGGAATTCGTCTTGCAGCCGGCGGCGTGCGGTCTCGCTCTCCAGTACTCCTGCAAGAAAGAAGACACCACGTGCAAAATCGATCGACGCCGTTTGTTTTCCTGATTGTCACGATCCTCGCGGGAGGCCTGGCCGCCGCCGGGTGCAACGCGGGCGGCGGCGCCGCGATCGGGCAGCAAGGCGGCGGCTCGCTCCAGATCGCGCTCCAGGCCGGCGGCGCGACGCTCGACACCGTCAGCTATACGATCACCGGCCCGGCCTCTTTCACACAGAGCGGGAGCATCGACGTCAGCCACAGCGGCGCCATCTCGGCTTTGCTGGGGCCGTTCGCGGCGGGCGGGCCCTACACCATCACCCTGACCGGCGCCTCGGCCGACGGCGCCGAGAGCTGCGCCGGCTCGGCCAGCTTCTCCATCACGGCGGGGCAGACCGCCCGGGTCACCGTCCCCCTCACCTGCCACCAGGCGCCGCGCACCGGCAGCGTCGCGGTCAACGGCGTGGTGAACGTCTGCCCGCAGATCGACGCGCTCGACGCCAACCCGACCGAGGTGTTCGTCGGCGGCACCGTCGGCCTCGCCGCCGCGGCCCACGACGCCGACCACGGCCCCTCGACGCTGACCGCCGCCTGGTCGGCCACCTCCGGCACCTTCACCGACCCGTCGGCGCTCGCCACCCGCTTCACCTGCACGCAGCCCGGCGCGGCCACCCTCACCCTGACCGTCTCCGACGGCGACGCCACCGCCGGCTGCCCGGCGACCGCCAGCCTTACGGTCACCTGCGACCCGCGGCCGGCGGCCAGCACCTGCCAGCTCGGCAACGGCGCCGGCGCCATCAAGCACGTCATCTACCTGCAGTTCGACAACACGCACCTCATGCGCGACCGCGCCCAGGTCCCCTCGGACCTGGAGCAGATGCCGCACCTGCTCGACTTCATCCGCGGCAACGGCACCATGATGGCCAACGACCACACCATCCTGATCTCGCACACCGCGGGCGGGATCCTGTCGTCGCTGACCGGCGTCTACCCCGACCGCAACGGCCAGACGGTGACCAACAGCTACGTCCGCACCAGCGCCACCGGGAGCTTCTCCTTCCCCAGCTCGTTCGAGTACTGGACCGACACCGCCGCCGCGGGCGTCTTCAACATGGTCACCCCCACCGGCCAGAACATGCCGGCGCCCTGGGTCGGCTACACCCGCGCCGGGTGCGACGTCGGCGGCGTGGGGACCGCCAACATCGAGCTCGAGAGCGCCTCCAGCTCCTCCTTCGGCGACATCGCCACCGTGTTCGGGACCAAGTCGCCCGAGTTCGCGGAGGCGAAGGCCTCGGCCTCCGCCTCCGCGGGGACGGCGGCCGCCGCCAAGGCGCAGACCGACTTCGTCGGCATCGCCGTCCACTGCGCGCAGGGCTCCCCGCTGTGCGCCGGCGGCGTGCCCGACCTGCTGCCCGGCGAGCCGGGCGGCTACGCCGGGTTCAACGGCCTCTTCGGCGCGCAGCACGTCGATCCGCTGCTGACCGGCCAGGACGCCAGCGTCCCGCTCACCAGCATGCTGGGCAACCCGATCGTCGACCCGTTCGGCCAGCCGGGCTTCCCGGGCTTCGACGGCATGGAGGCCGAGGTGTCGCTGCGCTACGTCGCCTCGATGCAGGAGGCCGGCATCCCGGTGACCTACGCGTACATCTCCGACGCGCACGACTTCCACGGCGTGTCCGGCAACCAGCACGTCGCCATGGGCCCGGGCCAGACCGCCTACGAGCAGCAGCTGGCCGCCTACGACCAGGCGTTCGCCAACTTCTTCACCGAGCTGGCGGCGCACGGGATCGACAAGAGCAACACGCTGTTCATCGTCACCGTCGACGAGGGCGACCACTTCGTCGGCGGCACGCCCAACCCGGCCACCTGCGACGGCGTCAACGTCCCCTGCGACTGGACGGGCCAGATCGGCGAGATCGATCTCAACATCGACACCGCCGTGCAGAACCAGTTCCCGGCGCTGTTCAACACCTTCCTGGCCTCGACCGGTCCGGACACCTTCACCGTGCACGGCGACGACGCGCCGCCGTTCTACCTGGCGCGCAAGGGGGCCGGACCGCTCGGGCAGACCGATCCCGACACCCGCACCTTCGAGCGGACCATCGCCGGCCTGACGGCCGTCAACCCGCACACCGGGAACACCGATCTCCTGCTCGACCTCTACGCCGATCAGACCGGCATGAAGGCGCTGCACATGATCACCACCGGCGACCCGGGCCGCAACGCGACCTTCACCTTCTTCGCCGACGCCGACTACTTCATCACCGACTTCCCGACCTCCACCTGCGCCACCTGCGTCGACCTGGGGTTCGCCTGGAACCACGGCGACGTGCAGAAGGAGATCGGCCAGACCTGGATGGGGCTCGTCGGCCCCGGCGTCGCCAACCTGCCGGACCAGACGATCTTCACCGACCACACCGACGTCCGTCCGACCATCAACGCGCTGACCGGCCTCCCCGACAGCTACGAGGACGACGGCCGCGTGATCACCCAGGCCCTCGTCTCGGACGCGGTGCCGGGCGCGCTGGCGGGGGAGCAGTCGGCGATCGAGGCGCTCGGCGCCGCCTACAAGGCGATCAACGCCCCATTCGGCCAGTTCGCCCAGGACATGCTCGTGACGTCGACGAAGGCGCTCCAGGGGGCCGACCCGGCCGACAGCATCTACACCTCGAAGGAGGCGGCCATCGCCACCCTGACCGCGGCGCGCGACGTGCTGGCGGCGCAGATCCGCGGGGCGCTCGATCTGGCGGAGTTCGCCAGCCAGCCGATCGACGCCGTGCAGGCCGCCGGCTGGGTGGGCCAGGCGCAGACGCTGCTCGCCAACGGCGACGCCCTGGCCGCGGCGCCGTAGCCGGTCACCCCCCTGGCGCGAGCTTCGCGGCCCGCGCGAGGAGGCGGTCGCGCTGGCGCACGTTCCGCGTCAGCGCGGCCGCGCGTTCGAACTCGGCGCGCGCCTCGTCCCGCCGGCCGAGCTTGGCCAGGAGATCGGCGCGCGCGCTCGGCAGGCAGTGATACGTGGCGAGGGCCGGCTCCCCGGCGAGCGCGTCGAGGCGCGCCAGGCCCGCGGCCGGCCCCTCGGCCATCGCGACGGCCAGCGCGCGGTTGAGCTCGACCACCGGCGAGGGATCCACCGCGGCCAGCGCCTCGTAGAGCGCGGCGATGCGCCCCCAGTCGGTCTCGCCGGCGGCGCGCGCGCGGGCATGACAGGCGGCGATCTCCGCCTGCAGGCGGTACCGTCCCGCGGGCCGCCCGAGCGCCGCCCCCCGCCCCAGCGCCGCCAGGCCGCGCCGCAGAAGCAGCGGGTCCCACCGCGCGCGGTCCTGATCGAGCAGCAGCACCGGCTCGCCGGCGGCGTCGACCCGCGCGGCGGCGCGCGCGGCGGTCAACTCCATGAGCGCCACCAGCGCGTGGACCTCCGGCTCCCCGGGCGCCAGCTCGGCGAGCACCCGCCCGAGCCGCAGCGCCTCCTCGCACAGCGACGGCCGCATGAGATCGTCGCCCGCCGTCGCCGCGTACCCCTCG
>DASZVW010000233.1:0-6190 GCA_035546895.1 Polyangia bacterium | reverse complement strand
CGGGTGGAAAGGGGCAGGGCGGCGCGGGCGGCCAGAGCCCGGACGGCGGCGCGCCCGACGGCGGCTCGAAGTCGTTCACCGTGGGCGGCGCGGTCACCGGTCTGGCCGGCACCGGGCTCACCCTGCAGGACGGCGCCGGGGATCAGGTGGTGATCACCGCCGCGGGGCCGTTCGCCTTCCCGGCGCTCGCGGCGGGGACGAACGTGACGGTCACGGTCGCGCACCAGCCGTCGTCGCCCACCCAGAGCTGCGTGGTCACCAACGGCGCGGTCGGCGCCCTGACCGGCAACGTCTCCAACGTGATGGTCGCCTGCACGACCACCAAGTTCACCGTCGGCGGCTCGGTGACTGGGCTCACCGGCACGGGCCTGGTCCTGCAGGACAACGCGGGCGACGATCTGACCGTCAGCGCGACCGGCAACTTCACCTTCGCGACGCCGGTGGCGAGCGGCGCCACCTACACGGTCACCGTGAAGATGCAGCCGGCGTCGCCGACGCAGACCTGTCAGGTCTCGGGCGGCAGCGGCACCGTCGGCGCCGCCAACGTCACCAGCGTCTCCGTCAACTGCGCGGTCAACACCTATACGGTGGGCGGCACGGTCACCGGGCTGGCCGGCAGCGGCCTGGTCCTGGAGAACAACGGCAACGACGACCTCTCGGTCACCGGCAACGGCTCGTTCGCCTTCGCCATGCCGATCGCCAGCGGCGGCACCTTCTCGGTGGTGGTCAAGGCGCAGCCGACCTCGCCGGGGCAGATCTGCTCGGTCAGCCAGGGGACCGGCTCGGTGGTCAGCTCCAACGTCACCTCGGTGACGGTCACCTGCGCCACCAACAGCTACCCGGTGGCCGGCACCATCAGCGGCCTGGCCGGCAGCGGGCTGGTCCTGCAGGACAACCTGGGCGATAACCTCTCGGTCACCGGGAACGGGCCGTTCACCTTCGCGGCCGCGGTCGCCGACGGGGCGCCCTACGCCGTGACGGTGCTGACCCAGCCGTCGTCCCCCAGCCAGACCTGCACGGTGGCCAACGGCAGCGGCACCATCGCCGCCGCGGGCGTCACCAACGTCGGCGTCACCTGCGTGACCAACACCTACCTGATCGGCGGCAACGTGGTCGGCCTGTCGGGCAGCGGCCTGGTCCTGCACAACGGCGGCGACGATCTCCCAGTCAGCCTCAACGGCGCCTTCACCTTCCCGACCCCGGTGGCGAGCGGCGCGACGTTCAGCGTCTCCATCTCGACCCAGCCGTCGAGCCCGACGCAGACCTGCGTGGTGACGGGCGGCAGCGGCACCGTGGGCGGCGCCGACGTCAGCTCGGTAACCGTCAACTGCGCGACCGATCAGTTCACGGTCTCGGGGACGGTGAACGGCCTCTCGGGCAGCGGGCTCACGCTCTCGCTCAACGCCGGCGCCGTCACCTTGCCGGTCAGCAACAGCGGGACCTTCTCCTTCCCGACCACGCTGCCGAGCGGGACGACCTACGCCGTCACCGTCGGCAGCCAGCCGAGCGGGCCGACGCAGACCTGCACCGTCACCCATGGCTCGGGGACCGTCGTCGCCGCCAACGTGGGCGACGTGGAGGTCGACTGCACGACCAACAGCTACCAGATCGGCGGCTCGGTGAGCGGCCTGCTGGGCATGGGGCTCACGCTGCAGGACAACGGCGGCGACGACCTCACCGTCACCACCGACGGTTCGTTCGTCTTCCCGACCAGCGTGCTGAGCGGGCAGGGCTACGCGGTGACGGTCTCGGTGCAGCCGACCAACCCCTGGCAGACCTGCACCGTCTCGGCCGGCTCGGGCGGCGTCGCGGGCGCCGACGTCAGCAACGTCTCCATCACCTGCACCACCAACAGCTACCACCTGGGCGGGACCGTCAGCGGCCTCGCCTCCTCGGTGACGCTGCAGAACGGCAGCGACTCGGTGGTCCTCAGCGCCAACGGGTCGTTCTCCTTCCCCACCGCGATCGCCAGCGGCGGCACCTACGCGGTCAGCGTGACCAACCAGCCGACCAACCCCACCCAGACCTGCGTGGTGGGCGGGGCCGGCGGGACGGTCGCGGGCGCCGACGTCACCAGCGTGGCGGTCACCTGCACCACCAACACCTACGCCGTCGGCGGCCTGGTGAGCGGCCTCAGCGGCACCGGCCTCACGCTGCAGGACAACAGCGGCGACGACCTGGTGGTGAACGCCAATGGCGCCTTCACCTTCCCGACCCAGGTGCCGAGCGGCGGGACCTACGCCGTCACCATCAAGACGCAGCCGAGCGGCCCCACGCAGACCTGCACGCTGGCCGGCGACACCGGGACGATCGGCGCCGCGGCGGTGACCAGCGTGAGCGTCAACTGCTCGACCAACTCGTACAGCGTGGCCGGGACGGTCACCGGCCTCTCCGGCAGCGGCCTGGTCATCCAGAACAACGGCGGCGGCGACCTGGCCATCTCGGGCTCGGGGACCTTCTCCTTCGCCGCCCCGGTCTCGAGCGGCGCCACCTACAACGTGACGGTGAAGACGCAGCCGACCAACCCCTGGCAGACCTGCGTGGTCACCGGCGGGACCGGCACCGTCACCAACGCCAACATCTCGGCGCAGATCGCCTGCACGGCCAACCCCTACAGCGTCTCGGTCAACGTCACCGGCCTGGCGGGCAGCGGCCTGGTCCTGCAGGACAACGCCGGCGACAACCTGGCCATCAGCGCCAACGGCGTGTCGACCTTCGCCACCGCGGTCAGGAGCGGCCAGACCTACGCGGTCACCATCTTCTCGCAGCCGACCAACCTCTGGCAGACCTGCACCGTCACCTCGCCGGCCGGGACCATCGCCGGCGGCCCGGTCACGCTGGCCGTCGGCTGCACGAACAACAAGTACACGGTGGGCGGCACCGTCTCCGGCCTCGCGGGGACCGGCCTGGTCCTCAAGGACAACGGCGGCGACAACCTGTCGGTCACCGCCAACGGGACCTTCACCTTCGCCACCCCGGTGGCCAGCGGCAGCGCCTACGCCGTGACCGTGGGGACGCTGCCCAGCTCGCCCGCCCAGAACTGCGCGGTGACCAGCGGGACCGGGACCATCGCCGGCGCGGCGGTCAGCAACGTCAGCATCGTCTGCACCAACGTCGTCTTCTGCGCGACGGCGGCCGAGAACGGCACGATCACGCTGACCTGCCCGACCGGCCAGAAGGTGAACGCCATCGACTTCGCCAGCTACGGGACGCCGAACGGGACCTGCGGCGCCTTCACCACCAGCACCTGCAACGCCACCACCAGCACCATGGACGTCAGCACCCCCTGCCTCGGCCAGAACACTTGCACGGTGGGGGCGAACAACGGCGTGTTCGGCGATCCCTGCGTCGGCACGGTCAAGCGCCTCTACGTCCAGGTGCGCTGCCAGTAGGCGCCGGTCACCGTCCCGCGGCGCGCGCCTCGAGCCTGGCCAGCCAGAGCGCCAGCGGGACGGCGCAGGCGACCAGCCCCGCAGTGGCCAGGTAGGGGACCGTGGTGCTCCTGGCGAGCAGCGCGGTGCCGACCAGCGGGCCCGCCGTCCCCCCCAGGTCCCCGCAGAACTGGAGCAACCCCACGCCGGTCCCCCGCCGCTCGCGGGGGACGAGCTCGCCCATCAGGACCAGCAGCGACGGCCCCAGCCCGGCGGTGCCGACGCCGATGATCGCCATCCCGGCCGCCACGCCGGCGACGCGCGCGGAGAGCCCCACCACCACCAGGCCGCCCACCAGGAGCGCCATCGCCGAGGCCGCCACCCGCGCGTGGGCCCGCCAGCGATCGCCGAGGCGGCCCGCGAGCTGCGTGGTCGCCGCGTCGACGACGATCATGAGGCCCATCAGCAGGCCGGCGGTCCCCTGCTCGTTGCGCCCCAGCAGCGAGAGGCGCCGCTGGTGGACGAGCAGGGCCAGCGTCGTCAGGATCATCCCCGCCGCCGCGAAGTTCAGGACCAGGTTGAGCGCGCCCACCGCGAAGACGCGCCGGTCGCGCATCGCCCGCAGGGCTTCCTTCAGGGTCACGCGCACGCCGAGCGACGCCCGCAGGTCGGGGATGCGCAGCGACCCCACCACCAGCGCCAGCAGGACGGCGCCCGCGGCGACGCCGAAAGCGGCCACGTCCCCGAGCGCGTCGGAGAGCAGCCCACCCACCGCCAGGCCGACCGGCACCCCCAGCACGATCGAGGCCCGCACGATCCCGGCGGCGCGCCCGCCTTGCGCGCGGCCCCCCGCGTGTAGCGCGAGCGCCTGCGCCGAGATGAAGACGCACGCCGACCCCGGCCCGTGCAGCAGCCGGCCCAGCAGGAACAGCGGCCCCACCTGCCGGGTGGCGATGCCGACGGCGTAGAGCGAGAGCACCACCACCTGCAACCCGAGGCCGACCAGCAGCGTGCGGCGGCCGCCGATCCGATCGACGCACAGGCCGACCAGCGGGCTGGAGGCGACGCGCATCGCCCGGTTGGCCGCCAGGATGACGCCGATGAAGAGCAGCGGCAGGCCGACCCGCTCGGCCGCGATCGGCAAGATCGGGAAGGCGATCCCGCCCGCGAAGCCGGCCAGCAGCGTCCCCGGCGCCAGCGCCCAGGCGAGCGCGGCGGGCGACCGGCCGTCACCCTCGTTCACGACTCGACCAGGCGCCGGAGCGCCGCCAGCGCCGCCAGCAACGTCCGCTGCTCCTCGGCGTCGAGCGTGGTCTCGATGGTGCGGGCCAGCCAGCTCTGCCGCGCGGCCCGGCCGGCCTGGATGAGCCGCTTCCCCTTCTCGGTGACGGAGACGGTGCGGCAGCGGCCGTCGGCGGCGTCGGGCGCGCGGACCACGAAGGCCTCCGCTTCCAGCCCGGCCAGCGTGGCCCCCATCGACTGCGGCTTGACCCACTCGGCGCGCGCCAGCGCCGCGGTGGTCGCCGGCCCCTGCTCGAGCAGCCGCCGCAGCACCGCGTGCTCCGACGGGCTGAGCTCGCTGTCGGCGGACTCGGCGCGCAGCCGGCGGGCCAGCGCGCCGAGGAGCTGGCGGAGGTCGTTCGCCAGGCGCTCGGCGCGCGGGGTCGGCTCGGCGGGCATGACCGGAGCTTGGAGATAGACAGGGAAACTTGCAAGTTAGACTGTCTATTGGCGGCGGCCCGTGTGAGGATGCGGGCATGCCGACGACGACCACCCGGATCGCGATCGAGACACCCGACGGCCCCTGCACCACGGAGCTGGTGGTCCCCGCCGGGACCGGCCCCTGGCCGGCGGTGATCGTCTTCTTCGACGCCGCCGGCCTCCGCCCCGCGCAGACGCGGATCGCGCAGCGGATCGCCGAGAGCGGCTACCTGGTGCTGCAGCCGGACCTGTTCCACCGCGCCCCCCCGCTGTCGACGTTGCTGGGCGGCGAGCCGACGCTGGCGGCGATCCGCAAGGTGTTCCAGGACGACGCGCTCAAGGGGAAGTTCATGGCCGGCTACTACCTGCCGGCGCTCGACTACGCCAACCTCGAGAAGACCATCGGCGCCGTGCTCGCCTACGTCGCCAAGCGGCCCGACTTCAACGGGCGGGTGGGGACCACCGGCTACTGCATGGGCGGCAACGCCAGCGTGCGCACGGCGACGATCTTCGGCGACCGCATCGCCGCCACGGCCGCCTTCCACCCCGGCGGCCTGGTGACCGACCAGCCGGCGAGCCCCCACACCCGCGCCCGGACGATCAAGGCGCGCCTCTACCTGGGGCCGGCGATCGGCGACCTGCCGCCGGAGGCCGAGGCCAAGCTGCGCGCCGAGCTCGACGCCGGCGGGGTCCGCTACCAGATCGAGCACTACGACGCCAAGCACGGCTACACGATCGACGACGGCGACACCTACGACCCGGCCGCCGCCGAGCGGCACTACGCCGCCCTCGCCAGGCTGTTCGGCGAGACGCTGGCGACCGCGCGTTAGCCCGAGATCGAGCGCCGAGCGCCGTCGGTGAGGCGCGGGGAATTTATCTCCCCGCGCGTCGTTTGGCCTCGCAGACGACGGCGCCCGCGGCGGGCGGCCGCGCGGGAGGTGATCATGTTCGGACGGCAGACGTGTGCGCGAGGATGGTGGGGACGGGGGGCGCTCGCCGGGGTGATGGCGGCGGCGGTGCTCGGGTGCGGGGCCGAGCCGGAGGCGGGCGGCGGCGGCGCGCCGGCCGAGGTCGCGGCGGCCGGCCCGGCGCTGGGGGTGAGCCCCGCGCTCGGGATC
>DASZVW010000232.1:0-1747 GCA_035546895.1 Polyangia bacterium | reverse complement strand
CCTCATGAGGTTCGCGCTGGTCAACCCGGCCTGGACCTTCGAGGGGAGCATCTACTTCGGCTGCCGCGAGCCGCACCTGCCGCTCGAGCTCGGCTACGCCCGCGCCCTGCTGGAGGCCGCCGGCCACGAGGCGGAGCTCGTCGATGGCCAGCTCGAGCGATTGTCGCCGGACGCGCTCCGGGACCGGGTGGCCGCCTTCGCGCCCGACGTCCTGGTGGTGACCACGGCGCCCACCTACCTCTTCTGGCGCTGCCCGCCGCCCGAGCTGCGCGTCCCGCGCCAGACCATCGACGCGCTCCGCGATCTGGCGCGCGCGGTGATCGCCGTCGGCCCGCACGGCTCGACCACCCCCGGCAGCACGCTCCGCAAGCTGGGCGCCGATCTGGTCGTCCTCGGCGAGTGCGAGGAGGTGCTGGCGGCGCTGGCGCGCACGCCGCCCGAGCGCTGGCCCCAGATCCCCGGAACGGCGGCGCGCGACGAGACGGGCCACGTGCGCGTCACCGGCGGCCCGCAGGCGGCCGACCTGAACGCGCTCCCGGCTCTCCGCTGGCCGGCGGCCACGCTGGCCGCGCACGACCACCACCACCACCGCTTCGATCCGCACGCGGCGGTCTTCGGCGCCGAGATGGAGACCTCGCGCGGGTGCCCCTACCGCTGCACCTTCTGCGCGAAGGAGACCCACCGCGATCGCTACCGCAAGCGGCCGCTGGCCACCGTCCTGCGCGAGCTCGACGACCTGGTCGCGGCCGGGGTCGGCTACGTCTACTTCATCGACGAGATCTTCCTCCCCGACGAGCCGCTGCTGCGCGAGATCGGGCGCCGCGGGATCCACTTCGGCGTCCAGACCCGCATCGATCTCTGGTCGCTGGAGATGCTCGACCTCCTGGGCGCCGCCGGCTGCCGCTCGATCGAGGCCGGGATCGAGAGCATCAGCGCCGAGGGGCGCGCGGCGCTCGACAAGCGCTGCAAGCTCTCGACCGCGGCGCTCACCGAGCGGCTGGTGCGCGCGCGCGACACCGTCCCCTTCGTGCAGGCGACCTTGATGGAGTCGCGCGCGGACGATCCGGAGGCCGTGGCCGCCTGGCGGGAGAGCCTGGTCCGGCACGGCGTGTGGGCGAACGCCCCGGTCCCCCTGTTCCCCTACCCGGGGTCGCCCGACTACACGCGCCTCTGGGGACCGCCCGACGATCAGGCCTGGGAGCGCGCGCACGACTACTACCTCCAGCGCTTCGACACCTTCAGCGACGTTCAGGAACAACGGCCGGTCCGGCTCCCGATCCTGGAGCAGGCCCCGTGAAGCGCGTGCGCCGCGTCCTCATGACCGCCGACGCCGTGGGCGGCGTCTGGACCTACTGCCTGGAGCTCGCCGGCGGGCTGGCCCGAGCGGGGGTGGCGATCGATCTGGCCGTCCTGGGACCGCCGCCCGACGACGCCCAGCGGGCGGCCGCGGCGCGGATCCCCGGCCTGACGCTGTCGGCGGCCCCCTTCCGTCTCGAGTGGATGGAGGGGTCGTCCGAGGACGTGGCCCGCGCCGGCGCCTGGCTGCTGGCGCTCGCCGCCCGCACGGCGCCGGACGTCGTCCACCTCAACGGCTACGCGCACGGCGCCCTCCCGTTCCCGGCGCCCAAGGTGGTGGCCGCGCACTCCTGCGTCCTCTCCTGGTGGCGGGCGGTGCACGGCTGCGCGCCGCCGGACGCCTGGCGCGGCTACGCCGAGGCGGTCCGCCGCGGGCTGGCGGGCGCCGATC